>CP031964.1:304815-609630 GCA_003443635.1 Flavobacteriaceae bacterium
AGTAAGCTCTTTTACACGTTGTGTAATTTCATATCCATACATTTTATCATTCTCATTTAACAATTTTAAAATGATGGTAATTAAACTTCCTTTATACAATTTAGAATTCCCCATAACGAGTTCAAATATATACATAATATTCTTATGCATATATAATTTATGTATTATTTTTTTCATAAATACATTCTAAAAACTGTGTGCTTCCTTATTTTTGCAAAAAAAAGCGATGGTTCACTTTCATAAACTCACTATAAAAGAAATTGTTAAAGAAACTGCCAATGCAGTGACTATAAGTTTTTCAATTCCTGAACATTTAAATGAGGTTTTTACATTTAAAGCTGGTCAATACATCACAATAAAAACTATTATTAATGGAGAAGAGTTACGACGTGATTATTCTCTTTGCGTAGATGCAAAAAGCAGAGAATTTAAAGTTGCTGTAAAAGCTGTCGAGAATGGTACATTTTCAATGTATGCAAATAATGATCTTAAAATTGGAGATGTTTTAGAGGTTTCTGAACCTAATGGCAGATTTATATTTACACCAGATGATTTACAATCTAGAACAATTGTTGCATTTGCTGCTGGAAGTGGAATTACTCCAATAATGAGTATTATCAAAACTCTTTTAAAGCAAGAGCCTAGTAGTAAATTTATTTTAATTTATGGGAATAAAACTCCCAAAGACACTATTTTTTATAATGAATTATTGGCATTACAATCTCAATTTGAAAACCGATTAGATATTCATTTTGTATTTAGCCAGAGTAACATTGAAGGCTCACTATTTGGTAGAATTGAAACCTCAACAGTAAATTATATTATAAAAAACAAGTATAAAGATGTGGTTATTGATGCTTTTTATCTTTGTGGTCCAGAAGCAATGACCAAAAACGTAAACTCAATTTTAAACGAAAATGGAATAGAAAATGATGTTATTTTTTATGAGTTATTTACTACTCCCGTTTCTGATACAACAGAGAATACAACTATAAGTGAAGGAAAAACACAAATCACCATTTTGGTTGATGAAGAAGAAAGTACTTTTCTGATGTCTCAAAAAGACTCTGTATTAGATGCAGCTTTAGCACAAAAAATAGATGCACCTTATTCATGTCAAGGAGGTATTTGCAGTAGTTGTTTAGCACGTATTACAGAAGGTAAAGCTACAATGCGTCAAAATAATATCTTAACTGAGAACGAATTAGCTGAAGGGTTAGTTTTAACTTGTCAAGCACATCCAACTACTCCAACAATAATAGTTGATTATGACGATGTTTAAATTTCTATTTCTTCAGAAATAACAGATTTAATTTTTTGAATAACTATTTCTGGAGCAATACTCCTAGAAGCTTCTAAATAAGTTTTTGGATACTTGTTTCCATAAATTGATGTTGGTATTTTAGGAAATTGTTTTCGATCTGAAACTAATGCATAATCTCTTGGTTGATTATAGGGCGCAAAACCTGCATAAGGATGTGTTACTCCCCAAATAGTAATTACTTTTACACCTAGCATTGCTGCAATATGTGCATTTCCAGAATCCATTGAAAGCATTATACTTAAATTAGAAATTACATCTAATTCTTCATCTAAATTTAATTTTCCAGCAATACTTATGGTGTTTTTATATTTGCCTTCAAGTATATTTAAAAATTTTATTTCATGCTTTCCTCCCCCAAAAAGTATCACTTTATAAGTTTTAGATAATTCTGCTATAACTTGTTCCATTAAATCCAACGGATACATTTTAGCTTTGTGTGCAGCGAAAGGAGCAATTCCAACCCAATTTAAATATTCTCTACCAACTAAATCAATTATTTTATCACTCAAAGATTGAGGTTTCAAAAACTGCTGATTAGTTAAGTTTAATGAAAAGCCTAATTCTTCAAATACATCTGCATAACGTTGATGTGTTGTTTTTAGTTGATGAAATTGTTTACCAGAAATTAATAATTTCTTTTCAGATCTTCCTTTGTTTATTTGTGCAAAATTCTTTTCTGGCAAAAAGATTTTCAATATTTTACTTCGCAAAACATTATGTAAATCTGCTATTGCATCAATATTCAAGGTTTTCAATTCTTTTGATAATTTATAAAGCCCTTTTATACCTTTGTGTTTTCCTTTTACATCAATAAAATGTATATTTATTTTTTTTAAATCTCTAAAAAAAGGTGTGAAGAATTCTCGTGTTAAAACTGTCAGTTTTACTTCAGGGTATTTATTTACAAAAGCTCGTAATATAGGAATTGTCATTGCTACATCTCCCATAGCTGATAGTCGAATAACAAGTATATGTTTTATAGAGTTTGACATATTTAAGACTCTAAAACGAGTTTAGAAAACAAGAAGCACTATTTCTGAGAGCGCAGTACAGGATTAAGCTCATCATCGTTATACATCTTCATTTGCTTATAAACTTTCATATATTTATTGCCTTGGCTAATATCGTCAAGTAAATCATCTATTGCTGTACTTAAATCTACACGCTGTTCCAAAAGAATATTTAACTTATTTTGACAGGTTCCAATATGACTTGCAGAAGCATCTTTACGTTCAACTTCTTCATTCATATGGTAAATTTTTAAAGCCAAGATAGATAATCTATCTATTGCCCAAGCCGGGCTTTCAGAATTAATTTTTGCATCTGTTTTTGGAACAACATTATTATATTTCTGAAGGAAATAACTATCGATATATTCTACCATATCTGTTCTATCTTGATTAGATGCATCAATTTGACGTTTTAATGTCAATGCTGCAACTGGATCTATTTGTGGGTCTCTAATAATATCCTCATAATGCCACTGTACAGTATCTATCCAGCATTTTCTATATAAAATATGTTCTAAAAGATTTGTGTCTTTATCATAAACATTAGTAAATGGTTGATCTACTGTATTTACAATATGATATTGTTTTATTACATCTTGAAATAGTGTATTGGCTTTGTCAGCAAACATAGATTTATTTATTTATGTGCAAATATACTTTTAAATATTAACTTAAAGGAGTAAGAAATGTTGTGCCAAAACGATAACATTTAAAACCATAAAGGAGTTAAAGAAGTTATTATTAATATCCAAATAAATATTTCTGAAAACCAACGCTCTTTAATTGTTTCTAAATAATTTGTTATTATAATTGCCAATGGTGCAAGTCCAAAAATAAATTCATTTCCATTTTTATTTGGAGCGACAATAATTATGGTTATCCCTATGAATATAGCTATAATTATTAGTATAAATGATGGTTTGTTTGCTCTTGTTTTTTCTTTTAAATTTTTAATAAAAAAAAATAATGCCCAAAATCCTAAAGATGTAACCATGGTCATTCCAATAATTAATTGAGAGTTATTATAAGCCATAAAATCTAGGCTTATATCTTCTAAATAATTAAGCAAATAAGAAAAATTATTATTTAAAACTAATGAATAAGTCATGATTAGAATTAAAATAGTTAACAGCCCTGCAAAAGGTATTAGCCAGTTTTTAACTTGTGCTATAGAGAATAAAATTAATGTTGCAATAATTAGAACAAAAAATAAAATCGCCCAAAAATAAAATAAAGCTGCAAGTCCTATCCAAAATGCTGCATCAAATAGCTTTTTCTTTACATTTATTCTTGAACGAATACTAAGCATTCTTCGAAAAGCTAGAAGCACAAAAAAATTTGCAATTAATATGTTTGTATCTTTAAATACAATTGGAAAGATTGTTAACAATAAACTATATATTAATATCTTATAGCTATTTTTAAGTGTTAAATAGTTTTTTCTAACAAAAAAATCTAACATAAAAACAGAACTTATCACTATAGTAAATACTACCAATTGTTTCGCTAACAAAACAATAGTGAAGTTATCTTTTAACCCTTCAACTCTTAAAATTAAAAATTGTATTAATAAATACACTAATACAATTACAAAATGTATGGGTTTTGAAGTGTTAAAAAATTTCGTAATCATTTAATTTTTTGATTATTTTCAAATTTAAAACAAAAAATAATATGTAGTTTTGCGCTATAAATATAAGATTATTACTGATGAAAGATTTCTTTTATGCTATTCAAGATTTATTTGTAAATGTTTTATTTGCTCCATATGATGCTTTAAAAGCATTAGAGTTAGAAAATTGGTGGGGAGCAAATGCTATTTCGTTTATTTTTATCATTATTGGTTTAGTAGCTTTTATATATTGGATGATACAATTAAAAGGATATAATGATAATAATGAAGAAGATAAAAGTATTACTTCTCATTCTTATTTATAGATCAAAACCAATATCTTTACGATAATACATCTTATCAAAATGTAGATTTTCTATAGTTTGATAAGATTTTTTTATGGCCTCTTCATAATTATTTCCATAAGATGTAATTGCCATTACACGACCTCCAGAAGTTATGATCTTATTATCTTCTAATATGGCTCCAGCATGAAATGGTATAGAATCATTAATAGTATTTAGTCCTGTAATTTCCTTTCTTTTTTCGTAAGATTCTGGATATCCTCCAGAAACTAACATTACTGTTGTAGCAGCTCGTTTATCTATTTCGATTTTCACAGTATTTAATGTTTCATTTGATACTGCTTTAAATAACTCTACCAGATCATTTTTTAAACGCGGTAATACAACTTCTGTTTCTGGATCTCCCATTCTCACATTATATTCAATTACAAATGGATCATTTCCTACCTTTATTAATCCGATAAACACAAATCCTTTATATGGTAAATTATCTTTTTGAAGCCCATTAATTGTAGGTTTTACAATACGTTCTTCTATTTTATTCATAAACTCTTCATCTGCAAATGGTACTGGAGAAATTGCCCCCATGCCACCTGTATTTAAGCCTGTATCTCCTTCACCTATACGTTTATAATCTTTAGCTGTTGGTAGTATTTTATAATTTTTCCCATCAGTAAGCACAAAGCAACTTAACTCTATTCCATCTAAAAATTCTTCAATTACCACTTTTGTACTCGCAACTCCAAACTTTGCATCCAACAGCATTTGTTTTAACTCGGATTTAGCTTCATCTAAGTTATTTAAAATTAAAACTCCTTTGCCCGCAGCTAATCCGTCTGCCTTTAATACATAAGGCGGTTTTAGAGTTTCTAAAAACTTATAGCCTTCTTCAACATTATCTTTATTAAAACTTTGATATGCAGCTGTAGGGATATTATGTCTATATAAAAACTCCTTTGCAAACTCTTTACTTCCTTCTAGTTCTGCAGCAGCTTTTCGAGGTCCAATCACAGCTATTTCTTTAAGAATGTCATCATTTAAAAAGAAATCGTGAATTCCTTTCACTAAAGGATCTTCTGGGCCTACAACAACCATTTCTATATTTTCAGATAATACTAATGCTTTAATCCCTTCAAAATCGGTCACGCTTAAATTTATATTTTTAGCGATACTTGCAGTACCAGAATTTCCTGGAGCAACAAATAGCCCTGTACATAAAGGGCTTTGTGTGATTTTCCAAGCAAAAGTATGTTCTCTCCCACCAGAACCAAGAATTAAAATCTTCATAGAATGTATTGTTTGCTGCAAAAATAATTGCTTTTATGTTTAAAAAATAATTATTTTACAAAAACATATTATCTGTCATTTCAATTGAATTTATTTGATATTTCCTTAAAACTAAAAGGTTTTCCAATGCGGAAAGCCAAACAGGTTTTAGAATCAATTCAACAGAAAAATGAAATTGAATTCGAGAGCTATTTAAATTCTCAAAAAAAAGATATTGTTAACTATCACTTAAAACATAATTCATTTTATAAATCGTTTGCTAAAAATGTAAATCCTTTTGATTGGAATTCGATCCCTGTAATGACTAAAAGGGATTTACAACAATCTTTAAATAACCGTTTATCTGACGGTTTTACAAGTAAAAATATTTATGTTAACAAAACGTCTGGCTCATCTGGAACTCCTTTTATTTTTGCAAAGGATAAATTTTGCCATGCTTTAACTTGGTCTAATTTTATAGATCGCTATAACTGGTATAATTTAAATTTAGATAGCTCAAAACAGGCACGCTTTTATGGGATACCTTTAAATAAAAAAGGATATTATAAAGAACGATTAAAAGATGTTTTAGGAAAACGTTTTCGGTTTTCGGTATTTGATTTAAGTGATGCTCAATTTGAGAAAAATTTAGAAAAATTTAAATCTACATCATTCGATTATATTAATGGTTATACAAGTTCGATTGTACAATTTGCTAAATTTTTAGAACGGAAAAATATCGTTTTAAAAACCATTTGTTCGAGTTTAAAAACTTGCATTGTAACTTCTGAAATGCTTTTTGAAGATGACAGAGCAGTATTAGAAAAACAATTTGGATGTCCTATAATTAACGAATATGGTGCTGCAGAATTAGGGCTAATCGCTTTTCAAAACCCTAAAAATGAATGGCAGATTAATAGTGAAGATTTATTTATAGAAATCCTTGATAAAAATAATAACTCTTTACCTTTTGGAGAAGAAGGAAGGATTGTTATTACATCTTTATACAATAAGGCACATCCGTTTATTAGATACGAATTAGGAGACATTGGTATACTTTCAAAAGAAAGTACCCCACATAAACTTATTCTTGAAAAATTGATAGGACGCACCAGTGACATTGTTATTTTACCTAGTGGAAAAAAAGCTGCTGGATTAACATTTTATTATATTACTAAAAATATTATTGAAGATAATGGTAATGTAAAAGAATTTATAATTGAACAGTTGACTCTTAATACATTTAAAGTGAGTTATACTAGTACAAAAACTATTTCTGAAGAAAAAATTCAAGTTATAAATAATGCCTTTATTAAATATCTTGAATCTGGGTTAATTGTTACTTACGAAAAGAAGAATAAATTAAAACGATCTAAAAGCGGTAAATTAAAGCAATTTATTTCTCATGTGTAATTATTGTTTGTTTTGATTTTACAAAGAAGTGTTCAAACAAAAAAATCAACATTCTATATAGTGATTTTAAAGTAGAAAAGCCCAAGCCTTTTTTATACACCCAATAATTATGTTTTATTAAATTAAATTTATTGGAAGACATCGAATTTTCTCTAACGCGATAATATGCCAATGATTCTTGAATTCCTAGAGCTGGTTTAGCAGATTTTTTAATCGCGGTTAACCATAATAACCAGTCTTGACGTTTGCGTAAATTAGGTGCCATTATTTTACCTAAAGATTTAACATTATAAACCCCTGTTAAATTCCCAATATAATTACTTTTTAAAAGCTTCTTATAACTCAATATCGATAGTGCTTTTATTTCTTTATTTAATGATGTACCATCTTCATTAATTTGTTCATAGCTACTAAAGCAAACATCGCAATGCTCAGTTTTCATAAAACTAAGTTGTGCTTGCAATTTTTCAGGTTTCCATAAATCGTCGGCATCTAAAAATGCAACATAACTGCCTTTAGCAATTTCTATCCCCTTATTTCGAGACATTGCTGCACCTAGGTTCTCTTTATTTTTTAAAAGTTTTATTTTAGAATTCTCGTTTATAAAAGATTCTGCAATTTTAAAAGTTTTATCCGTTGAAGCATCATCAATTAAAATTAATTCCCAATTTAAGTACGTTTGATTTATAACACTATTTATTGCTTCTGAAATATATGCTTCAGAATTATAAAGGGGCATAATTATAGAAACAACTGTATTCACTTAAAACAATTAAATTACCTATCTTTTTATATGATTTGAAAAATCTTTATGATCACTTTTATAAAGATCTTCTTTAGATAAGCTTTTAAAATATTCAAATGTTTTTTTCATTCCTTCAGCTCTATCAATTTTTGGCTCCCAGTTTAAAACTTTTTTAGCTAAAGTAATATCGGGTTGTCGTTGCATAGGGTCATTTATTGGTAAATCTTTATATACTATTTTTTGATCTGTATTAGTTAGTTTTATAATTTCTAAAGCAAAATCTTTAATTGTTATTTCATTAGGGTTTCCTATATTTATAGGATTTACATAATCACTTAATAATAATCGATAGATCCCTTCTATTTGATCATCTACATAGCAAAATGATCGTGTCTGTGAGCCATCTCCAAAAATAGTTAAATCTTCTCCTCTTAAAGCTTGCCCCATAAACGCAGGAATAACTCTACCATCATTAAGTCTCATTCTCGGGCCATAAGTATTAAATATTCTTACAATACGAGTCTCTAAACCATGAAAGCGATGATATGCCATTGTAATAGATTCTTGAAAGCGCTTAGCTTCATCATAAACTCCTCTTGGTCCAATAGTATTTACATTTCCATAATAATCTTCTGTTTGAGGGTGAACTAAAGGATCTCCATAAACTTCGGATGTGGACGCTATTAACAACCTTGCTTTTTTGGCTTTGGCCAAACCTAACAAATTGTGAGTGCCTAATGAACCTACTTTTAAAGTTTGAATCGGGATTTTTAAATAATCAATCGGACTTGCTGGAGATGCGAAATGCAAGATATAATCTAACCTTTCTTCTACAGAAATAAATTCTGTTACATCATGTTTAATGAATTTAAAATTGGAGTTTTTTAATAGGTGAGAAATATTTTTTTTATCACCAGTAATAAAATTATCCATTCCAATAACATAAAAACCTTCTAGAAGAAATCGATCACATAAATGTGATCCTAAAAATCCAGCTGCTCCTGTTATTAAAATAGTTTTCATTAAGTTAATTGAATTGTTTTTCGACCTATAGAACTATAATAAAATGTTTCGTTCTCCATATCTCTAATGTCATATAGATTACGTCCATCAAAAATTATAGGGCGTTTCATAGCATCTTTTAATTTATTAAAATCTGGTGTTCTAAATATACTCCATTCTGTACAAATAATTAATGCATCAACATTTTCTATAGCTTTATACATGCTAGGCATATAATTTATCTTATTCCCAAATTGCTTTTTTACATTTGGCATTGCTTCTGGGTCATAAACATTAAGTGTAACTCCTTTTTTTAACAATTCACTAATTATATATAATGCTGGTGCTTCTCTAATATCATCGGTTTCTGGCTTAAATGCCAAGCCCCAAATAGCTAGTGATTTTCCACTTAAATCATCATTAAAAAACTCATTTATTTTAGAGACTAATATTTTCTTTTGAGTATCATTTACTTTAATTACTGAGTTTAATATCTCGAAATCGTAATCTATATCTTTTCCTGATTTATGAAGTGCTTTTACATCTTTTGGAAAACAGGATCCTCCATAACCTATTCCCGAAAACAAAAATCGTTTTCCTATTCGAGAATCAGATCCCATACCCATTCTAACTTTATCTACATCTGCACCAACTCTTTCGCAAAAATTAGCAATTTCATTCATAAAAGTAATTTTAGCTGCTAAAAATGCATTTGAAGCATATTTAGTAAGTTCAGCTGATTTTTCATCCATTATTATAATTGGATTTCCAGAACGAACAAATGGTTTATATAACTTTTCCATGAGCTTTGTAGCTCGTTCTGAGCTCGAACCAATCACAATACGTTCTGGTTTTAAAAAATCGTCTACAGCAAATCCTTCTCGTAAAAACTCTGGGTTTGATACAACATCAAATTCTATATTAGTTTGCTCAGATATGATTTGCTTCACCTTCTCTGCAGTACCCACAGGGACAGTACTTTTATCAACAATCACTTTATAGTTCGTAATTAAATTACCTATTTGTTTAGCAGTTTCTAATACATAGGATAAATCTGCAGAACCATCTTCACCTTCTGGGGTTGGTAATGCTAAAAAAACAATATCTCCATAATCCAATCCTTCTTTTAAAGAAGTTGAAAACTGCAATCGATTTGCTTTTATATTTCTTTGAAACAACACATCTAAATGTGGTTCGTATATTGGTATCTCTCCCTGTTGTAGCCTTTTGACTTTATCTTCGTTTATGTCTATACATAAAACTTCATTCCCTGTTTCAGCTAAGCAAGTTCCTGTAACTAAACCCACATAACCAGTTCCTATTACGGATATTTTCATTTATTAATTTTTGTTAAAACAAAAATAGGGAAGTATAATGAAACATAAGAATGTAGAGTTAAGGTTTTAAAAAGAAGTTTTATTTGTCTAATTTCTCATAATAAGAATTTAAACTTTTGTACTCAGGAACTAGTTCTTTTATTTTTTTTACAATTTCTGTTTCTTTTAACCTTCTAGATTCTTCGATAATATTTTGAACACTTGTGTTTACAGATAAATATTCATCATTGTTAGCCTTAACAATCATTATTTTTTTATGATAGGTAGGTAATGTTATTGATTTATCATTTAATAGCTCTTCATATAATTTCTCTCCTGGACGTAATCCAATAGCTTTAATTTTTATATCTCTATTAGGTGTATGACCAGCCAAACGAATCATTTTATTAGCTAGATCAATAATTTTAACAGCTTTACCCATGTCAAAAATAAAAATTTCGCCGCCTTCGCCCATAGAGCTCGCCTCCATAACTAATTGACAAGCTTCAGGTATAGTCATAAAGTATCTTATGATATCTGGATGCGTAATTGTAACCGGGCCTCCTTGTTGAATTTGTTTTTTAAACAACGGTACTACAGATCCATTAGACCCTAAAACATTTCCAAAACGTGTTGTTATAAATTTTGTTTTGTTTTCTTTATTATTGGATAAATGATTATATAATGACTGTACATATATTTCTGCAACTCTTTTAGAGGCTCCCATAACATTACTAGGGTTTACAGCTTTGTCTGTAGAAATCATTATAAATCGCTCTGCACTATATTTCGCAGCTAAATCTGCTAAATTCTTTGTCCCTAATATATTTACAGAAACTGCTTCAGAGGGATTTTTTTCCATTAAAGGAACGTGTTTATAAGCAGCGCAATGATATATAATTTCAGGTTTATGAATATTAAAAAGGTGTTCTAAATTTTCTTTATTTCTAACATCACATATTATTGGATGAAAGTTTAAATCATTATATTTTTCTTCTATTTTTAAAGTTAAACTATGTAAAGGTGTTTCAGCTTGATCTAAAATTACAAGTTTTTTAGGTTTGTACTGACTTAATTGATTTACAATTTCTGAGCCTATTGAACCTGCTCCTCCTGTTACAAAAACTGTTTTATTTTCTATTAAATTTAATATTTCGTTGTTGTTAATTTCTATTGGCTCACGCTCTAATAAGTCTTCTATCTGAATATTTTGGATGCTCTCATTTATTCCACTATTACTATCCATTTCAGAAATTGAAGGAGATCTGTATATTTTAATATTATGTTCTATACAATTGTCTATCATCTGTATTTTTTCATGATCTCTTAAATCATCTTCTAAGACAATTAAGCCCGTTCCTTGATAAGCTCTTATTATTACGTATATTTTTCTTTTTAAATAAATTATTGGTAATCCAAGAACTCTTTTATTGCTATTTGATTTTTCTTTTTCTAAAAAACCCATTACTTTAAATCGTCTAGGATATTCATTTTCTATAGCTACCGCTAAAGAAATTGTGTTTTGAGAAACACCTAAAATAAATACTTTTTCAACATCAGAAGTATCTTGAAGTAAAAATCGAGAATAGATTTGTTTTGCAACAACCCTATAAAAAAACAGACCGACAAATAAGCATAAAAAGAATAATATTAAAAATATTGAACTATATAAAAATTCGTCAAAAAATTTATAGTATAAAAAATTTATTACAATGAGCATTCCTGCTGAAGAAACAGAAGCTAAAAGTAATTTTACTGCATCAATATAACTTGAATGTCTTATTAAACCTACGTATGTCTTAAAGAGAAAAAAGCAACCTGTAGTTATAATTAGACCTACTAACAATGGTATTAAAAAATATCTATTAAAGAATATGAATGAAAAATCATTTGTAATAAAACCTGAAGTAATTAGTGAAAAGAAAACAATTTGAACATCCCAGAATAATACAATCCATCTAGGTAGATAACCAACGTTTTCAATACCGAATTTAAATAGTGTACGCTTTAATACTAGCTTAATAATTTCTTTTATTTTTTCCATCAGTTTATCTAAAGCATAGCAAATTTAACACTTTAGTTATATAATCCTTGTCACTTTCTGAAAGATTAGATCCAGAAGGCAAGCATAGTCCTATATTAAAAAGCTGTTCAGACACATTACTCCCATAAAACTTTACTTTTTTAAAAACAGGTTGTAAATGCATTGGTTTCCATAAAGGTCTTGATTCTATATTTCTTTTCAATAATCCCAATCGCATATCTTCTCTAGATAGATTCAGTTTTTTTTCATCTATTATAATGCAATTTAACCAATGGTTAGAAAAATAATCTTCATTTGGTTCTTTAAAAACAGTAATTCCGTTTATATTTTTAAAAAATTTAGCATAAAATTCATGGTTATTTCTTCTTAATTTAACATATTCATCTAAAACTTTCATTTGGCCTCTTCCAATACCAGCAATTACATTATTCATTCTATAATTATATCCAATTTCAGAATGTTGGTAATGTACTGCATTGTCTTTTGCCTGTGTTGCTAAAAAAATTGCTCTATTTTTTAGCTTTTCATTTTTACAAATTAAAGCCCCTCCTCCAGAGGTAGTAATTATTTTATTCCCATTAAATGATAATATTCCAAAATCTCCAAAAGTTCCACATTTCCTTCCTTTATAAGTAGAACCTAATGCTTCGGCAGCATCTTCTATTAATAGAATTTCATATCTTTTAGTAATCTCTACTATTTCGTCCATTCTAGCTGGCATACCGTATAAATGCACAACAATAATTGCTTTAGGTTTTTTACCTTTAGAAATTCGATCTTTAATTGCTTCTTCTAAATATTCAGGACACATATTCCAAGTGTTTTTTTCACTACCTATAAATACGGGATGAGCACCTTGATATAAAATTGGATTAGCTGATGCCGAATATGTCATACTTTGACATAATACTTCATCTCCTTTTTCAACACCAGAAAGAATGAGTGCTAAATGGATTGCAGCCGTACCAGATATTGTACAACTAATATGAGATTCTTTTTGTAAATATTCTTCTAAGTCATTTTCAAAACCAGATAAATTTTCTCCATATATAGAAATTTGATTATTATCAAAAGCTTTCTTTATATAGGGCAATTCGTATCCACTTAAATGTGATTTAGAAAGTGCTATTCTTAACATAGTTATGAAAATAGTGTTTTATATATATAATAAATATCTTTTACAAAACTATATTCATTAATATATTTGGTATTCATTGCTACTTTTTGTGGCCAAATAACTTCTTTATTATATTCTTTCGGTTTTTTTTGTAAATTCAATAATTTCTCTTCATTTCTATAATACAATGTCGCAGGTCCAGTAATTCCAGGTTTTATGTTTAGTATTACTTTTGCTTTTTCTTCCAACATATCTAAGTATTCTGGAAGATCTGGCCTTGGGCCTACAAAACTCATTGTTCCTTCCAAGACATTCCATAATTGTGGAAATTCATCTATTTTATATTTACGAATAAATTGACCGAATTCTGATATATATGGGTTCTCTTTTTTAGCTTCTTCTGGATGAATTGTTTCTATTTTGTATATAATAAATTCTTTACCATATTGTCCAATTCGCTTTTGTTTAAAAAACCCTTTTCCTTTTATAAAAATTTTAGAGATTACTGCTACTAACAATATAACCCATCCTAATAGTATTAATCCAATGAATGAAAAAAAAACATCAAATACGCGTTTTATATTTTTTTCAACTCGAGTCAACTCTTATTTATTTTATAGAAGTAATATCTCTTACTTCATAATTTGTTGCATAGAAAAATCCATCTTCTAATATAATTTCGTGAAAGATATTGCTTTCTAGTTTTTTATTTGACTTAAAACCTTTCCATATTATTACTTTTTGATTATCTCTTATTATAAAAGCTCCCGGATATGGTTTTGTTGTAGCTCTAACTAATCTATCAGTTTCATTTACTGTCATTGTTAACAAAAGCTCTCCATCTTTAGGCTTCCTTCCTTCCCAATATGTGGCCTTTGATTCATCTTGAATAGTTCCTTTAATTTTATTATTTTGTATATCAGTAAACAATCTTTTAATAAGAGTTTCGTGGGCTTTGTTTATTTTATTATATAACGTTAGAGCTGTTTCATCTATATTTATTGGCACTTCTTCCTGTCCAAGAATTAAACCCGTATCAACGCCTTCATCCATTTTAAAAAATGAAACACCTGTTTTATCTAAGCCTTTTATTATAGCCCAAGGTATTGCAGCTCTTCCCCTTCCTACGGGCAACAATGTAGGGTGAGCTCCTATTGCTCCTAAATTTGGAGTTTCAATGACTTCTTTTGAAGCAATTTGTGACCATCCAATAATAAATAGCCAATCTATGTTATGAACTTTAATTGCTTCAATAGCCTCAGAATCATTTATATGATTTGATTTTATTACTGGAATACTATTTTTTTCGGCAAAATCATCAACATATATTCTTCCTGACTTCTTTTTTGATTTTTCATCAGGAATACTAATAATTAAATCTAACTTACCGCCTATATTGTAAATGGCTTCCATACAGCTTAGGCCTATTTGAACACAAGTAACAAATGCAAATTTCATATTAATATGTTGGAGGTTTTTTAGTAAAGTATATTGCTGTTTTAAACAAAATTAATAGATCCATTTTTAACGAAATCTTATCGGCATACTCTCCGTCAAATTTTGCCTTTTCTTCTTCTGACATATTATCATATGAGTGAACCTGTGCCCAACCTGATAATCCTGGCCTTAAGCTTAGTGCCTTATTCTCTTTTCTTAATCTAATTAAATTAACTTGAGAAGCTATTGGAGGTCTTGGGCCTATAAAACTCATATCACCCTTTAGGACATTAAAAAACTGAGGAAGTTCATCTAAATTAGTTCTTCTTATTAATTTTCCAAAAGGAGTAATTCTTAATTTACTCTTCTCATGAGATTCTACATTAGGAGTATTTAAAGGCATACTTCTAAATTTATAAAACATAAAACCTTTTCCATTTTTACCTATTCTTATTTGTTTAAAAATAGGAATCTCAAAATCTTGTACAAAAATAACAAAAGCAATTATAAGATAAATAGGAACTAGTAATAGTATTAAAAGTATTGCCAATAATATATCTGATGCTCTCTTAATAAATAAATACATATCTAATCTAAGATTTGAAAAACAGCTTGAAAAGCTTCAGCATAAACCTTTCCTGACTGACCTCCCCTTAGAGCTGCTAACCCTTCTAAAACTTCATTAGATCTAGGGTGTGGGTATGGCCTCATTACTCCTTTATATGCTTCTAATGATGCTATTTTTTTTTTCACACCTTCTTTTCCTACCGCAATAAATGTATTGGGTAAAAAAGGAGATACATTTGTTGGAAATGACCAATCTGTTGAAGATAGTATTTCCATAAAATACAACCCTTTAATTGGTTTAATCTCCTTTCTTCGTTGGAACAATCTAGCTGCAACTTGACAAGCTCTAGATACACACAAATGATCATCATTCAAATCTGATGGATGATGAGTGAATATAAAATCTGGCTGTATCTTCTCTACAACTTTTTCTATATACTGAACTAGATCCAAATGAGGAACCGTATTAAACTTTATATTAGGAAAATCACCTAATATTGGTGGTTCTGCACCAATTATTTTTTGTGCCTCACAAGTATGATTATACAAATCTTCTATTTCTGGTCTAAATTGTCTAGCATTAACATTTCCTGATAATATACAGTTGTACACTTTATGGCCTTGTTTTGTTAATGTATAAGAGCTTGCTCCAAAACCTAATATTTCATCATCTGGATGAGCTGTTACTGTTAAATATATTTTTTGCTTCATTAATATTATTATTTTTTAAATACTGTGCCATTAGATAAAATAAAACCATTGGTACTACATTAATAAAAAGTCCTCCTGATAAAGCTTCAACAAATAATAATGCTAAAATTAAGTAAACAACAACTTTTTCCTGGTCTTTTAAAAAATATTGTTTCAAAAAAATAACGTAAATTAAGAATCCAATAATACCAAACGCCAAAAATAAGTCGAAAAAACCAAACTCACTTCTTTTATTAAAATAATCAATTCCTCCGAATAAATAGTTTAAATAATACCAATGTTCCCCAATATAATCCAATACATCCATTAACAGCACATCTCTTCTTGAAAATATAGTAGAAACCAATCCATATCTTTCATAGATAATTTTCCAAAAAGGTGATACACTTGCAACAAGTTTCATCAATGAATCAGCAAAAAAAATAAAAACACTACTTAATAATAAAATTACATTTAAAATCGTTTTTTTATTTAAATACCATAAATGAATTAATAAAAGTATACTTAAAAATAAAAAAACTGCTTTTTTACCTAACAAAACAGCTCCCATTATAGAAACAATTAACATAATAACATTCTTTGTTTTTATATATCTAAAATAATTTATAATTACTGCTATAATATATACAAACAAAGATTCTCCTGCTAAATCCAATAAGCCTTGATTTCCAAATCTTAATGACGACTGAGGATATGATCTAAAATCATCTATTGAAAAAAGCAAACCTACTATAATAAAAATCGTATTTATTATAATAATCTTATTGAAAACATCTATTATATTCTTTACCAGTTTTTCTTTGTGTTTAATTTTTTCAACTACTGCTACTACTACAAAAATAAATAGATATTTAATCCCTATATATATATCTCCTGCTACTAATTCTTCTAAAAATATATTTTTATTAAATATCGTAAACTTATCATTTAAAAAAAGCTGTCCAAAAATAAAGCACAAAAACATGCCTAGCCCTAAGAAAACAACTTGCTTTTTCGCTCCTAATAAAATAATCGAAACTAGTAAAAAAAATAAAAATACAATCTTCAAAACAGCTCTTATTCTTAATTCACTAAACTGTAAAAATTCTATTTTATATAATGGTTGAAATAAAAAGAATAGGATAAAGAAGATTATAAATGTTCTAGAAAACCAATTTTCATATTGCTTTAGGAAAGCCATTTATCTTTATTTTTAATAATTACCTTAGGACACCACCCTAAAGAACGTGCTTTTTTGTCATTAAATGTCAACGGCTTGGTCATTTTCGTAAACTGCCTTTTGTTTATCGGCATTTTTTTTCCAGTCGCCTTTTGAATGACTTCACCAACCATTGCCATACACCAAACTATAAAATGTGGAATAGCAATTGGTTTTTTTAGTTTGAGGAAATCTGCAATTCTATCTGATAATTCTTTAAAAGAAGGATGATAGCCATCTGTAAGGTTATAGATTCCTCCTGTTTTCATAATTGTAGGAATAAATTCCGCTACATCACTTGCAAACACCATTGACTTTCGCACAGCTCCTTTTCCGATGTTAAAATAATACTTTTTTCGAATTGCATTGATCATCGATTTTAGGTTTCCTGGCGGATTGATTCCAAAAAGTAATGGCAATCGTAAAATGGTTGTTGTTATGTTTTTTGTTTTTCCCCACTCAGCAACCATTGCTTCTGCCATTATTTTACTTTTACCATAAGGTTCAATCGCATTTAATGGTGCATTTTCTGCAATATTATCTCCAAAATTTAGTCCATATACAGAAACTGTACTGATAAAAACGAAATAATTTGGCACTTTTTGCAAAGCTCCTAATAGATTTTGAGTTCCAGTTAGATTTACATCGTAGAATTCTTTCTTTTCGGCTTCTGTTTTCGGAACTACATGTGCTTTTCCTGCTACATGAATGATCAAATCGTATTGTTTTGAAAGCGAAGGTACTTCTTTGGAAATATCAGCTGTAATTGTTGCTGAATCACTTCTTCCAATAGTATCAACCTCGTATTGCAAACGTTCTAACTCATGCAAAACGTGTTTTCCTAAAAATCCTGAAGCTCCTGTAACTAATACTTTCATTGCGTTTTGTATTGAGAAATTTGTCTTCTATTAACTTCTAAATAGATTATTGAATTTATTCAGAATAATTTCTTTACTATATTCACTTTCAGCCAAGGCTCTCGCATTTTCCGAACACTTTTTAATTTCGGAAGTATCCGTATTCACAATTTTGGTTATTGTTGCTGAAATTTCTTCCAAATTACCCGCTTCAGCAAACCAACCAATTTCATGTTGTTGTAATACTAAATGCACTTCCGAATTGATATCTCCAATATAGAAAATTGGTTTTCCTGCTGCTAATAGATTGTAAAATTTAGAAGGAACTCCTAAACCATACATATCTTTTTTAAGCGTTACGACACCAATAGTCGTATCTGCCATGAATTTGTCTTGTTCTTCACGAGGAATCCAACCATGCTTTTCAATGTGTGTAGTTTTTTCGTTGGTCATGAAAGCTTTTATATCATTTTCCAACGCCCCATTTCCGATAAACGTAAATGTATACGGTTCGTTTTCCGTCTTTTTTAAGGCTTCAAGTAGAATTTCTAGACCTTGCAAACGCCCCATGTTTCCAGCAAAGAGTAGTTTCTTTTTAGATGTTTCTGGAATTGGTCGAATCGAAATGTTCTCTGTATCTGCCCAGTTTTCAATAATTGTAATTCCTTCTTTGCTATTTTTTTTCTGCTCAAAGAGTTTTTGCATATCGCGCCCAAGCACAATCAAGGTATCCATTTTTTTAAAGGCGCTGTTAAAGATGCGCTCCATGATTCCGAAAGCAAATGATTTATTCGATTTTAAGAATCCTGAAATAACTAGATTTTCTGGAAACACATCATGAACTAATACGTTCATTTTCCAGTTTCTTTTTTTTGCAGCAAAGCTTGTTAACACTAATAGCAATACAGGATTTGTTACCATAAGTACTTCCGCACCTTTTGGCATTTTTTTCTTCATAAGTCGTAGCATTTTATAGGTAACTTTTAGATGACCTATGATACGCGATATGAAGCTATTTTTATTGTATCCTTTGGATTGAATTCTATAAATGTTGATGTTTGGCAACCGCTTCACCTCAACTTTTTCATCTTTTCCCTCATAGAATTCAGGGCCACAGACTACCGAAACTTGGTAGTCTTTAGCCAATGATTTTGCTATTTCGGTCATGATATATCCAGTAGAAATGGTTTCTGGATAAAATAGTTCCGAAACTAGCCATATGTGTTTTTTAGTATTTACTCCAAACGACTCTGTTGACATAATCTGTATATGAAAGGATAATTCGCACCATTTTCTCACTCACATTTGGCATAGAGTAGTCGTATACTTCTCTAAAGTTTCTTTTTGGACTTCTTTCTTGTACATTTAATGCAGCTAGTCCTTGCATTATACGTTCAGGATTTAATCCTACCATCATTACTGAGGCTTCTTCCATTGCTTCTGGACGTTCGTGTGCTTCGCGAATATTTAGTGCATGAAAGTTTAAGATTGATGATTCTTCCGAAATAGTTCCTGAATCAGATAGCACAGCAAACGAATGCATTTGTAATGCATTGTAGTCTGAAAACCCAAGCGGTTTTAAGAATTGAATATTTTCATGCGTTTTCATATCTTTATCGTTCAACATGTTTCTTGTTCTTGGATGTGTAGAAACAATGATTGGATATTCGTATATCTCTGCAATTTGATTTAATGAATCAATTAATCCTTTGAAGTTTTTTGGATTGTTAATGTTTTCTTCTCTGTGTGATGATACTACAAAGAATTTATGTTTTTCTAAACCTAGTTTGTCTAATACATCTGAAGCTTCAATTTTTGATAAGAATTTATGAAGTACTTCATACATTGGACTTCCTGTTTTGATAACTCTATTAGGCGATAACCCTTCGCGTAATAAATATTCACGAGCAATGCTACTATACGTAAGATTGATATCTGATACGTGATCTACAATCTTACGGTTTGCTTCTTCTGGCACTCTTTGATCAAAACAACGGTTTCCAGCTTCCATATGAAATACAGGAATTTTACGTTTTTTGGCTGGAATTGCACATAAGCAAGAGTTTGTATCTCCTAATACTAAGAATGCATCTGGGTTTTCTTGTTCTAAGATAGGATCAATTTTGATTAAAATGTTTCCAACAGTTTCCGTGGCATTTCTCCCAGCAGCTTCTAAGAAATGATCTGGTTTCCTAAGCCCTAAATCTTCAAAGAATATTTCGTTTAATTCATAGTCATAGTTTTGTCCTGTATGAACTAAAACATGTTCGATAGCGTCATTTTTGTCTAATGCAATTAACGTGCACGACAATCTAATAATCTCTGGTCGTGTTCCTACAACCGTTACTACTTTTAGTTTTTTCATTGTATCGTTATTATACTTTTACAAAATAGGTATCTGCATCTTCTGGATTGTATGGTTCGTTGATCCAAAATAGTGTTATTAATTCTGTGTCGCCAATATTTTTAATGTTATGCGTATACCAAATTGGCATGTCAACATACGCTGGTTCTGCTCCATCAAGTATGTATTCAAAAACTTCATCTGAATCAATTTTACGGAGTCGAATAGATGCTTTTCCACTAATGACAGCAAAGCGTTCTATTTTTCGGGTGTGATAATGATTTCCACGTGTAACGCCTGGAACTGTTGTTGAATACGATGATTGTCCTGCCGAACCTGCTCGCATTATTTCTACAAATGCTCCACGATCATCTGAATGTTTTGTGAATTTTCTTGGAAAATAATCTTTAGGGATAAAACTCGTAAACGTATTAAATAAGTCTAATTCAAATGAGTTTAAATCTACTTTTGGCACTTGTCCGTTATCTACGTATTGTGTTTTGAAATCTTTTAGCAATCCTAAAATTTCAGATACTTTACGTGATGATGTATGTGGTACTACATACGATTGTATATTTTCTGAGTCTTGCTTAACAATTTCATTATAGAAAGCTTCTGAT
The DNA here is from genome assembly GCA_003443635.1 of Flavobacteriaceae bacterium. Lineage (NCBI taxonomy): Bacteria > Pseudomonadati > Bacteroidota > Flavobacteriia > Flavobacteriales > Flavobacteriaceae > Flavobacteriaceae bacterium. Next base: position 325,704 of record CP031964.1, read on the forward strand.
AGTTCATTGATGTAAATTAAGTTTACTGTACTATCATTAATCACTGTTGGTTGTTCTCCTTGCACTATTTGATGCGAAAATGTGGCAATGAACGAGTTGTAGAAAGGTTTTCCAAAAGATCCAAATACATTTGGAATAATCAACGAAGCTACTTTTCCTCCATGATTTGTTGCCCAGTTTTCTAGATGTTGTCTTCCATCACGCTTTGACTTTCCGTATAGATTGTCTCTTTCTTCTTGTGTAGACGATGAAAAGATGATTTTTGGTGTAGAGTTTGTTGCTTCACAAGCACTTACTAATTTGTGTACTAAATCAACATTTGTATCATAGATAACTTGCTGATCTTCATGACGATTCATTGCAGCAATGTGTACAATAACATCACATGATTTCACAAAGTTTTGTAGCTCAGCTTCGTTTTCAAAGTAGTTTCTTTGAAAACTAATACGTTCTATTTCTTCTGTTTTTGTACCTAAGAAGTTGTATAAGTGACTTCCCATGAAACCACCTTGTCCTGTGATTCCAACTTTTATTAGTTGTCCCATTTGGTCCATTTGTTTTGATCAAATCTAACCTGATCATTTTCAATTTCATTAAGCCCATAATCTGACATTATCATAAGTTTTGAATTTTGTTCTAAAGCCTTAAAACCATTAACATAACCTGAAGGAATATATAAAACTGCCGGCTTATTAGCAGATAAGATATAATTACTCGTTTTCAAATCTTTTGATGGATTCTCCCAATCATCTATTGCAATCAATTTAACCGTAAAGTTTCCTTTTACACAAATAAACCAACGAGATTCTATTTTATGCCCTTGCCAAGCCCTGACAACGTTTGTGTCAAAATGAGTTGTAAAATATACTCGTTTGATTAAAGACATGTCCAAATCATTGATAAAATCTAACCGCCCTCTTTCATCAACATAATTTCCACCAACAATTAGTTCAGGTTGATTTTCTATTTTAACCTTGTCCAACATCTTCTTTAATAAAAGAAAGTTTTAAAAGTAATTTTTTCATACTCTCAATATCTAAGCGTTCTGTGTTATGCGAGTGATAATCCTCTATTTTATTCATATCTATTTCTCCTTCAGAAAAATAGTTTGCATAATTAAGATCCCTGTTATCAGCCGGTATTCTATAATAATCTCCCATATCTTGGGCTTTTACTTTTTCTTCTCTTGTAAGTAATGATTCGTATAGCTTTTCTCCATGGCGAGTTCCTATAACTTTTAATTTACTACTTCCTTCATACATCTCAACCAAAGTTTTTGCTAATGTTTCTACGGTAGCTGCAGGAGCTTTTTGCACAAACATATCTCCAGCATTTGCATTCTCGAAGGCAAATAACACTAAATCAACCGCATCTTCAAGTGTCATCATAAAACGAGTCATACTAGGATCTGTAATCGTCAAGTCTTCTTTATTTTTAATTTGTTCAACAAATAATGGAATTACAGAACCTCTAGATGCCATTACATTTCCATAACGCGTTCCAGAAATTATAGTATCTCCAGCATTTCGTGATTTAGCAACTAAAACTTTTTCCATCATTGCTTTAGAAATTCCCATGGCATTAATTGGATATACAGCTTTATCTGTACTTAAAACAACCACATTTTTCACGTTATTCTTAATAGCAGCTTCTAGCACATTTTCTGTACCTAAAACATTAGTCTTTACTGCCTCTACAGGAAAAAATTCGCAAGAAGGAACTTGTTTTAATGCTGCTGCATGAAAAATATAATCTACACCTCTTACAGCAGTTTCTACAGATCTATAATCTCTTACGTCCCCTATATAGAATTTCACTTTTGGATTTCCTAAACGTCTTCTTAATTCATCTTGTTTTTTTTCATCTCTTGAAAAAATTCGTATTTCATTAAAATGATCTGTATGCAAAAACCTGTTTAGTACAGCATTTCCAAAGGAACCTGTGCCTCCTGTGATTAGTAAGATTTTATTTTTCATAATTATATAATTCTTCAACAATTTTATTCATCTTATCTGTTATGTTCTTCTTAAAAGAATACTCATTGATATAAATTTCCCGTCCATGCATTCTTATTTGATTGTACTCACTTGTATTAACGCTTAATAATCTACTCCACGTTTCATTATAATCAAAACTCACAATAGAACCTACATTATACTTTTTTACGAATTTTTCAGCTTCTATTCCTTTGTTAACAATTACTGGAACTCCTAACATGATAGAATCATACAACTTGTTTGATGCCGCCAAAATATTAATTTTATTGGAAGTATCATATAACGAAAATATTCCTAGACAATTTTTTATTCTTTTGAACAATTTTTCTTGAGATATATAACCCAGAAATTCAACATTAGGAAGTCTTATAAACTTTTCTCCTTCATGATCAATAACTTTTCCCGCAACAATAAATGTAACATCTTTGTTTTTTTTTGCAAATTCATATACCGAAGCAACTCCTCTTGTATATCCTATAAGACCAGTAAAAGCAAACTCTCTCTCAATCTCAGTCATCAATTCTATTGGTTTATCTTCATAATAATCATCTTGCGAGTTGTATATGATTTCATAATTATTATCCCCCATTCTAACTCTATTGTCATCAACATGAATTACTTTAAAAGCTCTTTCTTTTACTTTTCTATCAAACCATTCTATTACTTTTTTAATTATTTTTGGAAAACTATATCTCAATGAGAAATCATCATGTACATCATATATATATTTTACTTTAGGTTTCAAAAAAGTGAAAAAATATACTGCAATAGCGCTATCAAAATCGATCGTGAATATTACGTTTTTATTTGAATTTTTTACATTGAATAATAACTTACAAAACAGTTTTATAATCCATATAGGGTATAAAAACAACAATTTGTTATTTGCATACCCACCCCCTTTAAAAATAAATGTTTCTCGTGTATATTGATTAGCTTTTTCTCTTTCCCTTAACCAGCAAAAAAATGTGATATTAAATTCTTTTTCATCAAAATATTTGATAAATTTCTTTACACGAACGTGATCTGTGCAACTATCTCCTTTTGTTATTATTATATTCATTTTATCACATATTTTAAAGCATCTATGATACCATTTGCCATTTGTTTAGGCTTTCTTTCGGTATCATAATAGTTTTTTGCAGATCTGCCAATAACAATAAATCTTTTAGGATTATTATGAGCTTCGATAAGGTAACTCACCAGTTCTTCTTGATCATGATATATCAAACCTGTTTGATCATGAGTTATATTTAGTATTTCCCCTCCTGTAATTGCATTTTTATTAGTCAAAAAACAGAGAGAATATCCCATACTCATTAACACAGATAATCCAGCTTGTTTCGGCGAAATGCATAAAATAGATTCTAAAAAATATTTTTTTAGTTTTTTTTGATCATATATCGCTCCTTCAAGATATATTTGATTAGTAAGTTTGTTTTCAACTATAAATTTTTCTATCCTTCTATATTCAGATCCTTTTCCAACAATAATTAATTTATTAAGAGAATTCCCTACTTTTCTATATGCAGATAAATATGCTTCTAATAGTTCATTTATTCCTTTTTGAGGGTATAATGAACCTATAAATAGGAAATTCTTTTTTTTATCTTCAATTATATTTTTAGTTTGGAAAACTTCTACTGTATTATTTGCAATGAATAGTTTTTCTCTTTTTATATTACGATTTACATATTTTTTAATAGGATAGCTTGTATAAAAAATTAAAGCATTCGCTCGATTAAATAAATAAAACCTTAAAAAATCTAAATTATTATTAGCATCAAAATTTTTTGTATAAGATGCCGAAACACCAATGCCCCAATAAATTATTTTTGTTTTTAAAAATAAATTAAAAGGTAAAAGCATAATATCTATACATCTTAAATTCATTAATCCTATAGCAATATCGAAATTAGATGCTATTCTATGAATATTTTGTTTATGAATAATAAAAGGGCCTATTTTATTAATTGGAATATAACGAGTAATGAAAGGTTCATTCTTATACAAGTCTATTTGATCTTTTCTATCCGTAACCAAAGTTAATTCAAAAACATCAGTAATGATTCTAAAAACAGGAACTCTATAATGTTGAATTTCATGGAGAAATATTATTACTTTTTTCTTAGAAGACATAAGTTATCTTTTTAGTAATTTAATAAACAATATCATAGGTAATGATGCGGTAACGTAAAGCATAAATAAATCGAATCCTGAACCTCTTATATATTGAAAAATTATACAATTTATATAAATAAAAAACACAAATTTCCAATTAAAAATACTTTTCCAATTTGTTTCAATTATACACCAATATAGATATTCAAATACAACAATTATTAATGTAGCCACAATAAACCCTAGCCAATAAAAGTTAACAAACCCTTCTCCATAATGTACTACAGGCATACTCTGTCCAATCTTTTTATAATTTGGATCTAATGCATAACTATATTTTAAAATAATTCCGTCTGGCTTGTTTTTCCATATAGACCTTGGTATTGGAGAAAATAAAAATTTAAAATAACTACTCCCATATTGCAATGGGAGTTTGCCATTTTCTACTAAATTCATACATAAAATAGTATTTCCAAACATATAGTTTATTTCAAAGTTTGCGACTGCAACATCTAGAAAATAATCCTTCTGAATATAATCTGGAACTTTAAGAAATGCTTCAAATTTATTATTAAGTTTATAACCCCCATATCCTCTTAATATAGAAGCTGCAAGGATCGAATAACACATTACTCCTGCTAATATTAGCATAATACTAAAAGTTTTAAAGGACAGTTTTAATTTTAGTTTATTATATAGAAATTCTAAAAATATTATAGCAAATAGAACTAATATTATTTCTCTTTTACTATGATAATGATATATCGATACAAGTATCATTAATAAAACATACAGCGCAATTTTTTTTCTAATGGAAAGTGATATGGAAACTAATACTAAACCAATTATAGTGATAAATTTGAATGGATATAAAAAAACACCAGAAATACTTCCTAAAAAGGAAAGTTTTGTAAAACTTAACAGTAAAAATAATATACAAAAAAAAATAAAATTAGAATATTTAAAGCTCATCCATTCTTGAGCATTCAATTTCTTTTCAATTGTTTTTACTTTCTTATTAATTAAAAAATTCCAAAAAAATAAAATTAAAATATTTGTTACAAATAGATATATTGTATAATAGTTTAAGTTATCAATTTCAGGAAATGTTTCATATGGAATTAAAAAGAACCCATATCCTCTCGGGATCACATATGACCCCAAAGTAAAAAATACTCCAGTGTAAATAAATGATAATACTATAGGGGAAAAAGCAATAAATAAATAATTACATTTTTTGTTAATCTGAAAAAAGATATGTAAAAATAAAGTTATATAATGGATTGTGTAAAAAACCCACATCTCATTTAAAAAACTTTCCTTTCCTTGAAATAATACAACAACAATTAATATGATATTAACAATGACAAAATTCATACAATCTTATTGTAATGATTTAATTTTTTTCTCAAAAGCAAAAACAAATAAACATTCCAAGTTATTAATGCTATTGATGATGCAATTGCTGCACCGATAATTCCATACGTTGGTATTAAAATAACATTTAAAAGGATTGCCAAAATAACTCCTAAAAGAATACCTTTAGTTGCTTGTTTTTCTTCTCCAATCATTTTTAAAAATTGATTTGATACTCCAAATGTTGTATTTATTATTCTACCAATAATTAAAATCTGTAAACATTTATACCCTATTATATATTCTTCTCCGTAGATTAACTCAATAAAAAATTCTCCAAAAAAGAAAAAAGGAAATCCTATTAAGATTGCTAAAATAAAATTAATCCCACAGAAATTTACTAATAACTTTTTTAATTCTTTATATCTGTTTTTTTCAAAGTTCTCTACAATTAAAGGAGTACATATTGCATTTATTGCACTTAATGAGAATATAACTAACAAGCTTATTTGATACATTGATTTAAAAACTCCTATATCATTACTATCTGACAATAGTCCAAGCAAAAATACATCTGATTGTGCTCCTAAAATTTGTATCCCCCCCAATAAAAAAAGTGGAAATGCTACCTGTGTCCATTTGTTTTTTTCAAATGCTGATATTATTCTTTTCAATTTAAACTTTCTAGTATTCCTGTCAACTAGAGATTGACCAAATAAATAAACTACAGCATTAATAAAAACATAAATAAGAACCGAATTAAAGGCTGAAATTTTTCCATAATAATATATTAATAACACAAAAAATATTAAAAGAATTGGCCTAACAATCATTTCTGGCAATTGTGCTAAATTCACTTTATTAATTGAAGTTAAAATAGATGATCTTACTCTAGATAAAGCAAATAGAAAGATAAGAGGCAAACCAACGACTAAAGTAAGTCCGTATTCTTCATTAATTAAATCAAAAAAATATAAAATTAATACTATTGATACTAACAAAAAAGATCCAAATAGTATTCTACTGTTTGAAAATTTAAGAAGGCCTTTGTATAACTCCATTTTGTTTTTCATAAAATAGATTGTCCCAAATCTAGTAATTACTGTAGGTAGCCCTAATTCAGAAATAATTGATAAAATCGTTACGATTGAAATAGTAAAAGCAAAGACACCAAATTCATCTGGTCCTAAAACACGTGCCAATAAAATCATAGATAAAGGCGAAAGTATAGTATAAAATCCCTGAATAATAAAACTGATGAATAAGTTTTTAGAAATCCTTCTTTTTATAAACTTTTTCATGCATCAAAATCATTATCATATTCTTTAATTTCTTTCCAATTAGGAATTATCATACTAAAAAGCACAAAAAACAAAACCCCCCATATTCTATTTAAATAACTTTCAAACCCAAAATTTAAAAACATCAATAGCATAAAGAGAAAAAGAAGAGTGTTTTTTGATTTTATAGCTTTCGTTACAAAAAACAGAATACAAACAAGGAACAAAGTAATATTAATTACACCGCCTATTAATAGATAATGTAAATATTGGGAATGAGTATTATATTCTTGATTATGATTAATTTGGTTTTTAGGATCACTTTCAACAAGGCATTCTGATAAATGTTTCTGATAATCTCCAAGTCCAATACCCACAAGAGGGTATTCTTTAATTTTTTCAAACGAACAATTCATAATCGTATATCTTAAATAATCTATAACTCTTCTTCCATCGTAATTTCTATATCGTTCACTTACAATTTCCCACTTATCTAGATCTTTATATAATCTAATTATTCTCTCCTTATAAGCTAATCCGCCTAAAAATAAAAAACAAAGGAATACAATTATCCTCCATTTATTTGATTTAATCAATTGAAAAACAGCAAAAAGAAATACAAAAAACAGAAAAGCTTTATTAACAGCAGAAGGTAGGTAAATTAAGAAAATTAGAAAATATGAAATTAGTATGCTAATAAAAACAATTTTCAATTTATTCAATTCATTTTTTATTAATACAATACATAATAAAATTGACGTTATGAGATAAGCAGATATATAAGTGTAATGTTTAAAAAATGAATTGTCGCCTATTTCATTTCCCCTATTTGCTATTCCACTAATCCATCCCTTATAAGTTTTTAATTTAAAATAGTTTAATTTATCTATTAAAGAAAAATCTCTAATTGGTATTTCATTTAAAACTTTTTCTTGATAGATACTTACCCCTTCTACATGATGATGAAACCACATAAAAGAATAAATAACCATACATATTATAAATCCTAAATAGATTTTTAATTTATCTTTCTGCTTGAGGTTTGGTATAAAAAATAAAAAAATAAAAGGTATAATGAATATAGCAATAGTAGGACGAATTTCTTTTAAAAAAACTACTTTATCATCTGACCAAAAAAAAGTGATTGCTGAAAACCAGATAAACCCTGTGATTAGAAAATATGTTTTCCATAAATTCCTATTATTGATTCTTACAAAAAAAGTGTTTTTATAAAAAAAAATTGAGCTAATTAAAAAAACGATAAAGACGATAGATTGAGGTGCTGTGTTAAAAACAGGGAAAAACATAAGTAATATTAATAATAGAATACTAATATTGTGTTTTTCGAACAAGTACTTTTTTTTCAAAATAATTATGTTTAACGAAAGTTTATGTCTCTTATTTTATAATATTTAAGATTAGTATCTCCTTTACTATTATATAAGTAAAATCTTATATGCTCAAAACTTTTTGGTTTTAACTTTAAGTTTTCATGAATTATTACTACTTCATCACCCATCATAACTGGTTTAGCTTCTATTCCCACCGATTTCATTCCCTTTTCCTTATCAATTTTATTTTCAAACTCTTCTGGATATATAGGATATATATACATTCCTATTTTCCATTCTTTAAGTTCTTTAAAGTTTGTTAAATTTTTATCTAATACCATTATAATACTATAGATATCTTTTCTCGTTTTCAATGCATTAACTTCTTGAAAAACAATTCCAGTTGTAAACTCGTGCTCATCATAAGTAAGATTAAACAAAGCTGGGTTTTCCATTTCATTTTCTACTTTTGGGAAGTCAAAAGTAGAGTTCTTAATATTTTGTTTAGTTTGAATACTCTTGTATGAATCACTTTTTATATCATTCTTACTTTTTTCAGATTTACAACTAATAAATATGAAAGTTAACAGTAAAATTATTGTTGTTGTCTTCATAAATTATTTTATTACCCCACAAAAATCCAACACTACTTTGTTTGCGGGGAATTCTAAAGTTTTAAATTCATTATGAGCCACTAAAAACACTATAATATCTGCCTTTTCTATAGCTTTATTAGTCTCTGTTAATTTGAATACTGAATGTGACTCAATATTAGGTTCTACAATATAATACTCTTCATTGTTAGCATTTTGTAAAACTTTTTGAGCAATATATTTCGCTGGGGATTCTCTTAAATCATCAATATTTGGTTTAAACGCAAGTCCCATTATAGCTATACTTGGTTTACGTTTATATTTTAACTCAAATTCTAATTTTGTAGTATTCACCTTCTCTGCACACCAAAAAGATTTGTAATTATTTATTTCTCGTGCTTTTCCTATAATCTTAGATTCCATAGGATAATCTGCTACTATAAAATAAGGATCTACGGCTATACAATGACCGCCAACACCACAACCAGGTTGTAAGATATTAACTCGAGGATGTTTATTAGCTAAGTCAATAAGTTTCCAAATATTAATATTTGCTTTATCACATATAAGTGATAATTCATTTGCAAATGCAATTTGAACATCTCTAGAAGAATTTTCAACTAATTTACACATTTCAGCGGTTCTTGCATTGGTTTTATGTAAATCTCCTTGGATAAATTTGCTATAAAATGCTACAGCCGCATTAGTTGACTTTTCGTCAATACCTCCTATTACGCGATCGTTATGAACTAATTCATACATAACATTACCGGGTAATACGCGCTCCGGGCAGTAAGCAATATTCAATTTATTTATCAGTTCTGGTCGTTCGCTATGTATTAAATCCCTCATTTTTTCAGTAGTTCCAACTGGTGAGGTAGATTCAATAATATATAAGTCATCCTTTTTTAACAATGGAATTATTGCTCTCGTTGCAGCTTCAACAAACGAAATATCTGGCTCGTTTTTATCTTTAAACGGAGTTGGAACAACAATTAAATAAACATGTGCTTCAACAGGGTTTATAGAGGCTTTTAAAAAACCTTCTTTAACTGCTTCTGCTACTGCTTTATCTAATTCAGGTTCAACAATATGTATTTTACCAGCGTTAATAGTATTAACAATGTCAGGATTGATATCTACACCATGTACTTGAGTTTTATTTTGAGCTATTAGAGCTGCCGTTGGTAACCCTATATAGCCCAATCCTATCATAACTACTTCAGGTTGATTCATTTTATTTTTAAATTTGAGTAATTCATTTATAAATTCTTAATAAATTTCACTATTTGATTACATGCATCTCCCTCTCCATAAGGATTGTGTAGCATACTCATTTGAGCATAAGATTTTTCATTTTGCAACAGCTCATTTGTTTCTTTTATAATTTTATTAATATCAGTTCCAACAAGCAATACCGTACCTGCATCAACTGCCTCTGGTCTTTCTGTAGTATCGCGCATTACTAATACAGGTTTGCCTAAACTAGGAGCTTCTTCTTGAACTCCTCCGCTATCTGTAATAATTAAATATGACTTATTCATCAACCAAACAAATGCAGGGTACGATAAAGGATCTATTAATTTTATATTATCAATATTTACTAAGAGATCATAAACTGGTTTTTGAACATTTGGATTTAAGTGGACCGGATATATTATTTGAACATTACTATTCTCTTTAGCAACTTCACTCAAAGCACTACAAATATTTATAAAACCTTGGCCATGATTTTCTCTTCTATGCCCAGTAACTAAAATTATCTTTTTAGAATCATCCACAATCGTTTTCAAATTGTCTATTTCATTATCTAAATAATTAGAGGAAGTTACTTTCTCTGAACTAAACTGCAAAGCATCAATCACTGTATTTCCGGTAACTAAAATTGTGTTTTCAGAAATATTTTCGTTAAGTAAATTCTGTTTAGAAGTTGTTGTTGGTGCAAAATGAAAATCTGAAATACTACCAGCAATACTTCTATTTATTTCTTCTGGAAAAGGAGATCGTTTATTAAACGTCCTCAAGCCTGCTTCTATATGGCATACTTTTGCTCCACAATAAAATGCAGCAATACTTGCTGCCATCGTAGTTGTGGTATCTCCATGAACATAAACATAATCTGGTTGAAAATTTTCTAAAACTGGCTTTAACCCTTTAATAATATCTGCAGTTAAGGAGTAGAGATTTTGATTTGGTTTCATCAAATCTAAATCATAATCTGGAGTTATTTCAAAAAAAGATAAAACCTGATCTAACATTTCTCTATGCTGAGCTGTTATACAAACTCTAGTCTCAAATTTATCGTTATGTTTGAGAAACTCTTTAACTAAAGGAGCCATTTTAATTGCCTCCGGTCGAGTACCAAATACTATTAAATTAGATTTTTTTTTATTCATATTGAATTAATGGGAAGGTAAATTATAGTATTGTTTTTATATTTAATTAATTTTTCAAATTTACAATTTTGAGATTGACTTAAAAGATTATTTATCCATTTAATTATTAATGAAATTTAAATTACTTTTAAACCAATTATGTGTGATTTCAATTCCATTTCTAAATTTAAAATCAGGGTTATAACCTAATAACTCTCTTCCTTTATCAATATTTGCTAAAGAATCTTTTACATCACCCATTCTAGGAGTAGCAAAAACAGCTTTGCTATTAGATTCGGTTAATTCTTTAATTATATCCCAAAGATTATTAATACTTATTCTTTTTCCAGTTGCCACATTAAAAATATTATGAGAACCTAAATTAGAGAAGGTTGCCTTAATATTTGCTTGTACTACATTTTCAATAAACGTGAAATCTCTTGTCTGTTCTCCATCTCCGTTAATTTTAATAGGCAAATTGTTTATCGCTGAATTAAAAAAAAGAGGAATTACAGCTGCATAATCTCCATTAGGAGATTGCTTAGGTCCAAATACATTAAAATATCTTAAGCCTACTGAATGAAATCCATATGTTTTTGAAAAAATATCTGCATATAATTCATTTACATATTTTGTAATTGCATAAGGGGAAAGAGGGTTTCCTATTTTGTCTTCTACTTTAGGTAATATTTTGCTATCTCCGTAGGTACTTGAAGACGCTGCATAAACCATTTTCTTTACATTATTAGACTCTTTTGCAGCAACCAACATATTTAAAAATCCTGATACATTTACTTCATTTGAAGTAACGGGGTCATCAATTGATCTCGGTACTGAGCCTAAAGCAGCTTGATGTAATACGTAATCGACCTCATTCATCGCTTTTTTACATGTTTCTAAATCTCTAATATCTCCTTCAATGAATTCACAATTTGGAAATGATATAAACTCTTTAATGTTTTTTTTATACCCTGTAGAAAGATTGTCGAGTATGATTACTTTTTTAGCATTATACTTTAATAAGTATTCAACAAGGTTTGATCCAATAAACCCTGCTCCTCCAGTAACAAGGAACGTGAATTTAGAAATATCTTTATTGTGGTATTTTTTTAAATACATTATAACCTTTTATTTACTAGCTCATTATTTAAAGTTCCTTTTACATCATATATAATGGAATTCTCTTTTTTTAATTTAGAAAACTCTAATTCTTGAAATATATCATGAGCTACAACATGCACTATAGCATCAAAAGTTTCATTTAACTCATTAATCATTTCAAATCCGTATTGATGTCTTACTTCTTCATTGGAAGCCCATGGGTCATACACACTAACATTCATATTAAACGATTTCAGAAAATTATAAACATCAACTGCTTTTGTATTCCGTATATCTGGACAATTTTCTTTAAACGTTATCCCTAACATTAGAATTTTTGCAGATTTGGTTGAAATATTATTTTGTGCCATTAATTTTAAAACCTGTGTCGCAACATACTCTCCCATAGAGTCATTTAAACGCCTTCCTGCTAAAATAATTTCAGGATGATACCCTACTTCTTGCGCTTTTTGAGCTAGGTAATAAGGATCTACCCCTATACAATGCCCTCCAACTAATCCTGGTTTAAATGACAAAAAATTCCACTTTGTAGATGCCGCTTCTAAAACTGCATAAGTGTCAATATCTAATTTATTAAAAATTTTTGCTAATTCATTTACAAAGGCAATATTAATATCACGTTGTGCATTTTCAATAACTTTAGCTGCTTCAGCTACTTTAATAGAAGGAGCCAGATAAGTTCCAGCAGTTATAATAGATGCATATAATTCATTAATAATTTCACCAACTTCGGGTGTTGATCCAGATGTCACTTTTTTAATATTAGCAATTGTATGTGTTTTATCTCCTGGGTTTATTCGTTCAGGAGAATATCCACAGTAAAAATCTTTATTGAATTTTAATCCACTTACTTGTTCTAAAATTGGAACACAAATATCTTCTGTAACCCCTGGATAAACTGTTGATTCATATATAACAATGTCTCCTTTTTTAAGAGTTTTCCCTATAGTTTTAGATGCTTTTATTAAAGGTGTTAATACAGGTTTGTTATTAACATCAATTGGTGTCGGAACTGTAACTATATAAATATTACAATTAGTTATATCAATAGAGGCAGAACTAAGTTTGAGGCCTTTTCTCCCTTTTAGATTTAAAACAGCATTTAGATTGTCATTGTTAATTTCTAGAGTAGTATCATTACCTAAATTTAACTCATCTACACGATTTTGATTAACATCAAACCCTATAACAGAATATTTTTTTGAAAACTCTATAGCCAAGGGCAATCCTACGTAACCAAGGCCAATTACTGCTATTTTATGTTGTTGTTTCATTAAAGTAATTTTTATTAATTAATCAAGCTGTAAAGCATAACAGATTAATATTTCATAGATACCCTCTATTTGAATTAATAGAAATGGTCTTATTTACAACCTACTTCAAAAATAATACTATAGATGTTATAATAGCTTTTCTTGTTTATAAAATTGCTTGTATTTTTATTTTTTAAATATTATCTATCTAAGTTTGATATCATTATCTTTAAGCTATCTTTCCAATATGGTATTTCTACTGAAAAAGTTTTTTTAATTTTAGTGTAATCTAAAACACTAAAAACTGGCCTTTTTAGTATTTCTAAACTACTTTCAAATTCAACTGGATTTATTTTTAATTTTAGATTCTTAATTCTAAAAATTGTTTTTGCAAAATTATACCAGCTTGTCTGCCCTGAATTGCAATAATTATAAACACCAAATTCTTGTTTGTCTAAAGAAATTATTTTAATAATAGCTTTTGCTAAATCTCCTGTATACGTCGGTGATCCAATTTGATAATCAACTACGTTTAATTCTTCTTTCTCATCAGCTAATTTTAGCATTGTTTTTACAAAGTTATTACCATACTCAGAATACAACCATGATGTTCTAATAATTATATGGTTTTCTAAAATTTCTTGAATATATAACTCCCCTTTTAATTTAGATTTCCCATATTCATTTATAGGATCTGTAATATCTGTTTCTAAATAAGGTTTTTTACTCTCTCCATTAAATACATAATCTGTTGAAATGTGTATTAAAATTGTGTTGTTAGTTTTACAAGCATTAGCAATAGTTTTTGTAGCTTCAGCATTAATTTCATAAGCTAATTTAGGATACTTTTCAGCTTCTTTTACATTGGTATAAGCTGCACAATTAATACAATATCTAAACTTATTTTCTTTAAAAAACTCATGTATTATGTCTTCATTTGTAATATCTAATTCTGCTTTTGTTACAAAATGAAATATAAATTCTTGCTCTTCAGTTGCCATACGTCGAATGGTTTCCCCTAATTGACCTTTAGCACCAATAACTAAGATGTTAAATCTCATGTGAACAAACTTTCAAAAGTTGGTAATTGTAAATCTTTTTCTGAAATTATTATATCTTCCTTAGAAAAATTCCAATCAATATTTAGAGTTTCATCATTATATATAATACCTTTTTCAGAGTTTTTGTTATAATAATTATCACACTTATAAGAAAAAACCGTATTATTTTCTAATACTAGAAATCCATGAGCAAATCCTTTCGGAATAAACAGTTGTTTTTTATTTTCTTCAGAAAGCTCAATAGCGATGTGCTTGCCAAAAGTAGGTGAGGTTTCACGAAGATCTACACATACATCTAAAACACTACCTCTAGTAACCTGCACTAGTTTTGCTTGCGCATACTCTGCATTTTGAAAGTGTAACCCTCTTAATACTCCTCTTCTTGAGTATGATTGATTGTCCTGAACAAACTGAACTTCTCCTATCAATTTGTTAAACACTTTAGAACTATAGCTTTCAAAAAAAAAGCCTCTATCATCATGAAATATATTAGGTGTTATTATAAAACAACCTTTTAACTGTGTTTCTTCAATCTTCATTTTTATAATATTAATTGTTGAAGATATTTACCATAACCACTTTTTAACAATGGTAATGCCAATTGTTTTAATTCATTTTTATTAATAAAACCCATTTTATAGGCAACCTCTTCAATGCAACCTATTTTTAAGCCTTGTCTTTCTTCAATAACTTGAACAAATTGAGAAGCTTGCATTAAAGAACTAAAAGTTCCTGTATCTAACCAAGCGGTACCTTTGTCAAGGATTTGCACGCTTAATTCATTTCGTTTTAAATATTCTTTATTAATATCTGTAATTTCTAACTCACCTCTGCCACTTGGCTTAATATGTTTAGCAATGTCTATAACAGTATTATCATAAAAATAAATACCTGGAACAGCAAAATTAGATTTTGGTTGTTTAGGCTTCTCTTCTATAGAAATGGCTTTGTTGTTATTGTTAAACTCAACTACACCATAGCGATGAGGGTTTTGAACATGATATGCAAAAATAATACCTCCTTCTGGGTTTAAGTTTGTTTGTAATAATTCATTTAAACCAGATCCATAGAATATATTATCTCCTAAAATTAATGCGACACTATCATTTTCAATAAAATCTTCTCCAATAATAAATGCTTCTGCTAAACCATTAGGCTGTTCTTGAACGGCATACTCAAAAACGCATCCATACTCATTTCCATTACCTAAAAGTTCTTTAAATCGAGGAGTATCTTTGGGCGTCGAAATAATTAAAATTTCTTTTATTCCTGTAGACATTAGCGTGGATAGTGGGTAATAAATCATAGGTTTATCATAAACAGGCATCAGTTGTTTACTTACTACTTTAGTAAGTGGGTGTAATCGTGAACCTGAACCTCCTGCTAAAATGATTCCTTTCATTTAGTTATTATATTTTTTAATATACCAATTTATTGTTTTTTCTATTCCAGTTTCAAAATTTTCATCAGCAATCCAATTTAATTCATTTTCTATTTTAGAAGCATCAATTGCATATCTATAATCATGCCCCAATCTATCTTTCACAAAAGTAATCTGTTTTTTATACGATTGACTTTTTGGCAATAGTTTATCTAAAATACCACAAATAATATTCGCTATCTGTAAGTTAGTGTATTCATTTCGCCCTCCTATATTATAGGTTTCTCCTGATTTTCCTTTACAAAAAGCTAAATCTATACCCTTACAGTGATCTAATACATATAGCCAATCTCTAACGTTTTTACCATCCCCATAAATAGGGATTTCTTCTTCTTTTAATGCTTTTCTAATCACAGTTGGAATTAATTTTTCATCATGCTGCTTTGGTCCATAATTATTACTGCAATTGGTTGTCACTACATTCATGTTATAAGTATGATAATAACTCCTTACTAAAAAATCTGAAGACGCTTTTGATGCACTATATGGGCTATTTGGAGCATAGGCTGTATCTTCTGTAAATAATCCTACTTCACTTAATGTACCATAAACCTCATCTGTTGAAATATGATGAAAACGAGCTTTTTCGAAGCCTGCTTTAATTTGGTTTGAATTATCCATCCAATGTGATTTTGCAACATCTATTAAATTAAATGTCCCTAAAACATTAGTGGTTATAAATTCTATTGGATTATTAATAGAATTATCGACATGAGATTCTGCTGCAAAATGTATAACTCCTTTAAAATTGTAATTATTAAAGAGGTTTTCAATTAAAGCTCGATTACAAATATCTCCTTTTATAAATGTATAACGATTATTATGAGAGACTTCTTTTAAATTAGAAAGCTCACCGGCATAAGTGAGCTTATCTATATTTATAATATGAGTATCTTTATATTTTTCTAAAAAAAAAGGAATAAAGTTTGAACCAATAAAACCAGCTCCTCCTGTAATTAGAATATTCATTTTAATTTATATGTTTTTCTTTATACAATTTTAAAAAAGAGTTTAATTCTAATAATAATAACCCTAAAAATGTTATACCAGTAAATAGTAATAAATAAAAAAGTTTATTGCTTTTTAAAACTCCTTTTATTTCTACACCTTGATTAGGAAAAGAAGATATTATATTTATTACATTCTCCTTTCTAGCTCTATCTAAATTAAGGGCAACTTGTTTTTGTCTTATTTCATCTATTTGTTTAATTAAAGCTAACTCTTTATTTTCTGTTCCATTTTTATCAGCTAAATTAATACTTGTCGTTGCAGTTTCTTTTTTGGCATTCTCAATAGCTAACTCTTTATAAAACTTTTGAAGACTATCTATTTCTTTTAATTGTTTCTGATAAACGTTGTCTTGTAAATCAATATTTTTATCATTAATTTCTTTTTGAAATTTAAAGTATTGATTTCCAACAATTTCATTAACTATATTACTTTCAACTTTTTTGGCTACTGTAGGATTAGTGCTTGTGAAAACAATTTGATGAAATCTGGCATCAAACGTATTAAAGTTGTTTAAATATTCTTCAAAATTAATTGTCTTTCTTGTAATTGTATCTAATTGACTTATAAAAGTATCAAACAATTTTATTTTTTGATTATCATCTGAAAAAGCATCAACTCGTACTTCTTTAACAGAAGCTGCTTCATTAATATCTATGTCTAAAGCCATAGATAAACCTACTGAATCATTTGCTTTAGCTAACTCATTATAATAGTTAATATTATTATATAATTGTTGTGTACTATTAAAGTTAGGTTCTACAATCATTTGAGATTCATAAACCGTAGCTTCCTTATAGTCAAAAAAATAGCCTATAATTAACCCTAAAATTCCAGCAATTGCCAGTTTAATAAAATGTTTTTGTATAAAAAGTAAAAACTTGATTAAAAGATGAAATAATCCTACAAAAATATTCTTTATAAATCTAAAAAAGCGATCAAATGCTTTTCCTATTAATTTAAAAAGCTGTCCTAAATCTACTTCATCTGAACCTTGTTGGGTTGGAAGGTTGTCACTCATAATTTAATTATTAAGTATTTGTTGTAATATTGTTTTTGTTATTAAATAAGTTGGTCTTACACCAGAGATTCCCAATCCTCCTGAGGCTAAAGTACTTCCTGTTTTTAATGGGTTATCACTTGCATAATATGCATATCTTACTTTTACATTTGAGTTAATGTTATTTCTAACTATTGATGCTGCTTGTATTGCCTTTTGATAATGTGCACCTTCCATTTCTAAACCAATTACTTGCCAGGTTGAATTATGAAAAAACTTAAGGATTTCTTTATTTTGAAGTGATGTTCCTAATACTGTTACCATTGTTCCTTCATAAATATTTACTCCTTCACATTCTAAATCCTTTTTCTTTAACTCATTCTCAAAAGGGTAATTATCTGCAGTTCCTTCAAAAATATGTGCCGAAGGAATCATAATATCGCCTTTATCACCTTCTAAAACCCCTGCTTTACCCATTATAGAAATGGATTGCACATCTAAATGTGTTTTTATATAAGGTTTTAAAAACTCATCTATTGTTTCATAAGCTTGCTCACCAAACGCATAATCCATTACAAATATAACAGGTTTTTCCGAATCCTGATTTCTTTCATCTACCTTTAAATCTACTTTATTGAAATCTATTTTTTCAGTATCAAAGATTTGTACATCTATATTGGCACCAGATGTATCTTTTATAAATATCATTCCTTCATTTAAAGCTAATTCTTTTACTTTTTTTCGCAAATCCTCATTATTCTCATTACTTAGCTTAGTATAAATATCATAATCATCTTTCTTGGTATCAGATTTTAACAATGCTTTAGAAGCATATAGTACATTCATTACACTATGTAAATTTGCACTAATAATATGTAGTGGACGATTTAATAAATTTTCTTTTTTTAATACTTTTTTAATTGTGTTTGCCCAAATTTCCCCATGAATGTGATGTCCTAAGCGCTCCCTTAAAACTGGACTAAAAGTTACAGTACGTTTTTTATTATTAGAATTTTCTTCAATAGCAAGTTTACCTAACCAATATATAATATGTAGCAACCTCTCTGGTTTTTCTTTAGTTGCAAATTCAGAATATATTCGAGTTAGCTCTTCAAAAGTTCTTCCTAAAATATTAGCTGTATGAGTAATAGCTATTTCACGTTCTTTCTGGGTTAACTTTTTGTTAGATAAAATAACTTTCTCAAGTTCTCCCCAATCACGGATTGTGTCGTCTCTATCATTAATTAAAATACGTTTACTTATTTTATGTGACTCTATAAACAAAAATGTAAGATGTGTTAGAATATCATAAATTTCTGATCGCCCTCTGGTAATCTCAATATTCATTTGTTCTTGATCTATTCTATAACAATTTCGTCTTCTTTTTTCAGGAATAATAACTTTAAAATGTGATCCACCATATCCTTCATCGCTGGTTAAATTAATAAACCGGCATTCTTCAATACCTTCAGGTAATCTGTCTATTACATAAAGTAACCCTTTTAATTCTGTTTTTTCTTCTGCTATTGATCCATAAATTTCTGGGCGCAAAAGAAGCAATCCTTCTCTTAACATTTCTCCCGAGATTCCCATAGGTTTATAAAACCCACGATTAAACAAATGACGCATCGTAATATATATTCTTTCAATAGCGCTTGAACTTTCTTGAGCTCTTGTCCTTCCTTGGTGTTTTTTATTCATTAGTAATAAAAGGTATTAGTTTAATATACCCTTAGTAATTAGTTTATCTGCGATCTTCCTATCGTTAGATAATCTCGGAATCTTATTTTGACCTCCTAGCTTACCTATAGATTTCATATAATCTCTAAAGCCTTCTTTTTTAACGATTGTAATCTTTAATGGTCGTAAAACCTTACCTTCAATCAAGTCAAAATAGTAGCTATTTTGTTTCTGAAGTGATGTATCTATTTTTAATTCTAATTCCGAAATATCAGCTATTTCATTTTCAAATTCGATAAACCATTCGTGATATGGCAATCCTTCTTCTGGGTTTATCTTTGGAGCTACAGTAAACTCTGTTATTCTCATATCACTTCCTCTAGTTGCTTCTTCTAAAGCTTGTTCTACTTCTTTACCTATAACGTGCTCTCCAAAAGCAGAAATAAAATGTTTAATCCTGCCCGATACAATAACACGATATGGTTTTGTAGAAGTAAACTCTACAGTATCACCAATATTATATGCCCAAAGACCTGCATTAGTTGAAATGATCATTACATAATTTACACCTACTTTTACATCTTTGATGGTAATTCGTTTTGGATTTTCGTTAAAAAATTCATCAGCTTTAATAAACTCATAAAACATTCCTGAATTTAACTGTAATAACATTCCTCTTTCTTTCTGCTCGTCTTGAAAAGCAAAAAAACCTTCACTAGCTGGATACAATTCTATACTATCTACTTTTCGACCTATTAAATTCTCGAATTTAGCACGATAAGGTTCGAAATTTACACCTCCAAAAATAAAAAGACTGAAGTTTTTAAAAATATCGCCAACTTTTTTATCTGTTTTTTGCTGTAATTTCTCAAAATACATTTGTACCCAGGACGGAATACCACTAATGATAGACATATCTTCATTAAGTGTCTCTTCAACAATAGCATTGACTTTAGTTTCCCAATCTTCAATACAATTAGTCTCCCAACTTGGCATTCTGTTTTTTTGAAGATACTTAGGAACATAATGTGCTACAATTCCTGAAAGTCGACCTAGCTGTACACCATTACTTTCTTCTAGAATTGGACTTCCTTGTAAAAAGATCATTTTCCCATTTATAAAACTAGTATTTCCCGTTTTACTCACATAAAGTAAGATCGCATTTCTTGCTGCTTCAACATGACTAGGCATACTTTCTTTTGTAATAGGTATATATTTGGCGCCTGAAGTAGTTCCAGATGTTTTAGCAAAATAAATTGGTTTTCCTTGCCATAAAACATCTTTTTCTCCTGCAACAATTCTATCTATGTAAGGGCGTAATGCCTCATAATCTCTAATTGGTACTCGTTTAACGAAATCTTCATGAGAATTTATACTTATAAAATCATGATCTCTACCAAAATGTGTGTTTGTTGCTTCAGCAATTAGCTTTTTAAATACCTTATCTTGTGTTTTAATTGGAGAATTTGCCCATTTATTAATTTGCCGTTCTATACGTTTTGCAAAAGGTTTTGCCAGTAATGATTTTAAAGATGTTGTTTTTGATAGTTTCATCTGGTAAATTTCATTTTTTTAGATGTTTTGTAATAAACGTTTCTCTTAGATGTTTTTGTTTATTCAAAATCAATAAAAGTCGTTGGATTAATTGGATATCCATTACTCCAAAGTTCAAAATGCAAATGTGGCCCAGTTGTTAATTCTCCTGTATTTCCAGAAATTGCAATAACTTCTCCCGCTTTTACTAAATCGCCTTGTACTTTAGTAATTGATGCATTGTGTTTGTAAGCAGAGATTAATCCATCTCCATGATCTATTATTACAACATATCCTGTCTGTGTTGTCCATTCTGCCAATACAATAGTTCCATCTGCAGCTGCTTTTACTGGAGTATCTTTTGCCACTACAACATCTACAGCATAATGTTTTTCTTCAGCATTATAACGTTCACTTATGGTACCATTTACAGGAGGATATAATACAAAGCTCACTTTAGACGTAGCAGATTCAAAAAGGTTATATTTATCTTCTTTGTCTACTTTCTCTCTCAATAACGAATCTTCTTTCGAAGGGTTTAAATTTATCTTACTAGCATCAAGTTCTGCTGCATTTATAATAGAATCTTTATTAAACTCAACAGTTTTTACATCTCCTTTTAGTACACGGCTAATAGATTCAAAGTATTTCTGATTTAAATTAATAACCCGTTGAAGTGAATCTGTTTTATAATTAAGCTCTGTTGCTCTCTTTTTTAATGCTGTTGAAGAATACCCTGGAATATATTCTCTTAAAGGTGTAAATGCTATTAGTAAAGTTGTTAAAGCAACCAGTATAATTGATGATAGTGATACAATTACAAATACATTTAATCGTGTTAATTTAATTGCAAATCGCTCTTCGAAAGTATCTTCATTAAGAATTACTAGCCTATACTTATGCAATAATTTTTTAGTGAACTTACTTTTGTCTTTTTTATTATTCGCCATTATTGCCACAAAATTAAATAAAATAATAGCATTAAGCATTTTGCTTAATGCTAAAGTTTGTTGTTAAACGGTTTTTTTAAAGTTTAATTATTAACTTTGCAGTCTAAAATTAGAGATTATGGGTTTACATTTTTTAGCAATCGGACCACCGCAAATTATATTGATAGTCATTGTTGTACTATTATTATTTGGCGGAAAGAAAATTCCAGAACTAATGAGAGGTCTTGGTAATGGAATAAAAGAATTTAAAGATGCCAGTAAAGAAGATAAAAAAGCAGAAGATAAAAAAGAGTAATCTGATAAATATTCTTTAAAAAAGCCAGTACTATATAGTACTGGCTTTTTTATTTTACTAATTTTTATTTCAACATCAAAGTGTAAAATCTTCTACTATTTTAGAAAGTAACAGAAAGTTTTAATCTTGCCGAAAAAGGCGTTCCTGGTGTAAATGTAATTTCTTCTACAGGAGCTGCTTCATTAAACAATCTTGTTTCTGAAGCAAATTGTGTTTCATTCCATTCAGTATCAAATAAGTTTTCAATAATTAATCCTATAGACCAATTTTTAGCAAAATTATAATTGGCATTCAAATCTGTTACGAAATACCCTTCTGCTTCAATAGAATTATCCTCATTTGCTGGTCTATCGTCTATAAGACGGTAATTTATTCCTCCAGAAAACTTCCCAAGATTTTGAACAGATATTCCTCCAGATGACGTTAAATCTGGAGCTAATGGAATAAAATCTTGCCCATCCGGTTCATCAATACTTCTAGCTAGTGTATAATTAATATCAAAATTCGCATATAACCAGTTGTTAAATTGATAACGTGCTCCAAACTCTGCACCAAAACGTTGTGATCGTCCACTTGGCTCTACAACAGATTCATCTCCTACAAATACAAATTCTTGTTGTAAAGAAAGGCTCCATATAGTCGCGTTTAAAACAAGCTTATCTACTGGTTTAAAAATCGTTCCTATATCTACACCAAAAGCAGACGGCAATGTATCTAAGTTTTCGCTATTTTGGTTATTTTGAATATTTTCAGCTAATAAACCTTCTGGGTTTGTAACCACTCTACTATCGTTAGAGTGAAATCCAAAACCAGCTTTAAGGAACAATTGGAAATTATTATTAGGGGTAAATGTCGTATTAAACTTTGGACTGACGATTGCATCATCTACTTGTCTACTATCAAAAACATTGTCACCAGCAGGATCTGTTCTAAGACCAGCAATAAAATTATCGTACCCAAACTTAAAATAATCAACCCTTAAACCAGGATTAAAACTCCAGTTTCCTAATTTATAAGTCGCATCTGCAAACGAATAAATATTAGTTTCATCTACATCACCAAATGCTAGTCTAGATAAGGTTTCTCTTCGGTTACGTGTTCGTGATAATTCGACATCATTAACATCATCATAACGGAACCCTATTCCTGCTTTAAATCGCAACCTATTATTCTTATTTGCTAAATCAAAAGTACGTTTGTACACGGTTTCTACTCCTATAATAGTTCGTTGTTCTCTTTGACGTATTTGATCTCCATTTACAGGATCATTTAGAAAAAAAGTAAAGTTTGAATACAATTCAAAATCATAAAGAGATATAAAGGCTTTAGATTTTAACTCTTCGTGTTCGCTTAATTGTTTTCTATGATTTGCCCATATATTATTGCGTCCTGTAATACCACCTTCAGTATCATCTATAGCTCCAAAACGCCCTATTAAGCCTTGGCCGACTGCTCGTTGAGGGATTTGTCCTGAAGCATTCCATCGACTTTGAAAATGAGATAAGGAAAGGGTAAACTCTTGATCATCATAATTATTATAATTATAACGCCCTAAAACATTAAATCTATTAAAATCTTGAGGAGATTCAAACACACCATCTGTTAGTAACAATTCTGAAGCTATATAAGCATTACTATAATCACTCTCCAAAAGTTTAAATAACCCAACTGAACGAACTGTGTTAAATTGACCCACTTCTAAAGATAACAGGTTTTTATCTATGGTTTTTTTTGTTTGTAAGCTTACAAAACCTGCAGTATTAAAGTTTCCTTTATCAGCATAATAAGGCCCTTTCCCAAAATCTAAATTATTTATCGTTTCTGGAATAACAAAATGAAGATCTGAATATCCTTGGCCGTGAGCATGAGATGGTAAATTAACTGGCAATCCATCTACCTCTATAGCAACATCAGTACCGTGGTCTACGTCAAATCCTCTTAAAAAAAGTTGCTCAGCTTTACCACCTCCTGCATGTTGTCCAATAATTAACCCTGGAACTTTACGAAGAATTTCTTGAGAGGATTTAACTGGACTGTTTTTAATATCTATATTAACCAAGGTGGTTAAAGCATTTTCTCTTTCTCTAGATACAAGAACAACTTGATCTAATGATAAAGCTATATCTTTAAGAACTATATCTAGTGCTTTATCCAACTCGTTCTGAGTTATGGTTATTTGTTTCTTTTCATAACCAAGTCCGAAAAAGCTAATCACATCTCCAACAGAAATGTCATCTAATTTATAATACCCTGACACATCAGAATATGAAAATGCTCCAGAAGTTTCATTATATATACTGATTCCTTCAATAGGTAAATTTGTTTTTCTGTTTTTTACCGTACCATTTATTTGGTGTAGGTTATTGTTTATTGCATATATATTTATAATACTCATTGCTATGAGTATAAAAAAAAGTGTTTTCTTTAACATAATATAAGATAAGGCTCAATTATTACTATATACTTCATTATAAATGATTTTATGCTCTTTCTTCTTTACATTCTCTATTTATACGTATTATTTAATTATAGGGTTTCAATTTCTTAAAATTTTATTTTAATATTATTTCATTTAATAATATACTTTTCAATATGGATAATTGTTAAATAGTTAAACAAATATATAATCGAAAAATCTATGCCTAAAATATTCTTTAACCTCGAAGTAATAGAAATAGGAAATAATAAATTTCCTCTTATCCGAAGAAAACTCTATTGCAAATGACTTAGAGTTCGTAGAAAATTTATTTAAGTAAGTGAATCCTAACAAATCCTTTACTTATC
Organism: Flavobacteriaceae bacterium; assembly: GCA_003443635.1. NCBI lineage: Bacteria > Pseudomonadati > Bacteroidota > Flavobacteriia > Flavobacteriales > Flavobacteriaceae > Flavobacteriaceae bacterium. The sequence goes on from CP031964.1 coordinate 350,884, forward strand.
CATTTTTAAGCTAGAAGGCAAGCAACTCTATGGTAAAGAAATATATAAGTAAAGTTAACTGTGATAAAATACATAAGGTTTTATTTATGCTCAATAAAGATTTTTATAACTATGTGCTCATTGCACTATTAACTATGAGTTTTGGCAAAGTTAAGTTATCGAGCTGCTACTAGAAATTCTATAGGATCTTTACAAAATGAATAAATAAATCATTTAATCTTTATTGATTTTATAATAGATTCCAGTTCGAATACATAGTTTCTTTTGCTCACTGATGGCGCAAAAGCAAACCCTTCTACAATTAAAATTCTTTTATTTATATCATCTTCCACTACGTAATTTATAAATGGGCCAGACATAAATTGATTTTTTACAATCCATGTACTCTTTGTTACAGTTGTAGGTTTATTATCTAAAATCGTTTTTTCTATAGATGGCCAATAAGCTTGATCTGTTATCATAAATGTACCTTCAGAAGGGCCAGGAATATGAGTTTGCCCAATAGAATCTCTCATTCTTATAATATCATCTAATGCAGTTTCTCCTTTAGAAATATAATCTAACGGCATTTCATAAATCATTAAATTTAATGTTCCTGTTTCTATATCTCTACGCATCCAGAAAAAATTGTCTTCCTCTTTCGCGACTCTATAAGCAGATGGAAAATTAATCGTTACCCCTAATTTATCTTCAATATTATTGTTTTTATTAAGGGATTTAGAAATACGGCGTTGTTTTTCTTTAATTTCTTCATTCTTAAACGCTGAAATTATTTTTTCTTGATTCTCTAATAACTGATCGACAATCTCTTTATTAGTATTACCACTAACCACTACCATTTTTTGTGGTCTAGCATAGGCATTTTCAAAAAATTTAGTATCAGCTTCTTTACCTTTCTCTATTTTTAAAACTATCCTGTTTTTTCTAGCAAAATCTGTAAAAACTACAGGTGGTAATTGTTTCATCGTAAATGATGGCTCATCTTGAGGTAACCCATAAACAGAAACGCCTATCGAATCTCTAATAGTTTTTCCTATACTTCCTTCCCATAAATCATTATCTATAACTACAGATAAACTATTTATATTCCCAGATGAATTAGATACAATACGCTGACTTTTAGAACCGTCACTCCCACAAGAGATAAGTAATGGTAAACTTATTAGTAATAGTAATATTTTCTTCATTTTTAATCTAATTATTTTTTAGAAACAACTAACGTTGTACCTTCATTTAAGTTTGTACCACTAATATCGTTCCAATCTTTAATATTTTGAACAGAAACTCCAGGAAATTTTTGAGCAATGCTCCATAATGAATCGCCTTTTTTTACTGTATAGGTTTTCCCATTGGTTGTTTTTGAAGTAGAATTTGATTTTATAGTACTCGTTTTTGTATTAGTAACAGGTTTTCTTGGAAAAATAGTTAATCGCTGCCCTATACGTAAGTTATTATTTCTTAATCCATTCCATTGCTTTATTTGACTTACTCTTACACCATAGCGTCTTGCAATTTTACCAAGATAATCTCCCGAACGTACTCTATACCTAATTCTGGATTCTGCTTTTGTAAATTGTGGTAACGGTTTTTCTCGTTTTTCAATCTCAGCTTTAGCAAAAGCGTATATTTTCTGTTCGTTATTTACAAATTCACCAACTTTTTCTAAAGGCAATCGTAAAACATAGTCTTCATCTTTTATAAATGGAATGATATCTAACTTATAAGATGGGTTTAAAAACTGGAGTTCTTCAATAGGAACATCTATCAATTCTGAAATTTGATCTAACGTAATTAATTGTTTTACACGAATTGTATCGGTTTCGACATAAGTGATTTCAGGAATATCCGCTTTTAAACCATGTTCTTCAGCATATTCAAAAATATACATCGTTGCTAAAAATGCTGGTAGATATCCAGCTGTTTCACGTGGAAGATTAGGTCGAATATTCCAATAATTCTGATATCCTCCAGAACGCCTAATCGCTTTAGTTACATTCCCTGGCCCTGAATTATAAGCCGCTAATGCTAAATCCCAATCTCCAAAAATTTTATATAAACTCGCTAAATATTTACACGCAGCTTCTGTGGACATTATGGGATCACTTCGTTCATCAACATAACTGCTGACATCTAACCCAAACTGTTTTCCTGTTGTGTACATAAATTGCCACAATCCTGTGGCACCAACTCTTGATCTTGCTCTTGGTTTTAATGCAGATTCTACAATAGCTAAATATTTAATTTCTAAAGGGATATTATAATTATCAAGTTCTTTTTCAAACATTGGAAAATAAAACTTACTTAATGACATCAAGCGCTCTAAATGTTTTTTTCTGTTTTTTAAATAACTTTTTATAACACTCTCTAGAGATGGATTATATTCAATATTAAAAGGAGTTCTGGCATTTAATTCTTTTAATCTAGATTTTAAAGTATCTGTATGCAATTCTGGATAATAAATTGAGTCGTATTCTAACTCACGAACAGATTTATATATAGTATCATAGAGTGAGGAATTATAAAGTTCATTACGCCATTTCTCATCTATCTCTTTAGCAAATAAATTATCTTTTAAAACTCTATTTGATAATGAATCTTCAACAGGTTTTAAATTAGCATCAACAGTTAATTTTCCATCAATAACGGTATCTTTAACAATCTGATTTTGAGATACAATTGAATCTTTAGTTTGAGAAATTCCCACCCAAAAATTCAACATAAAAATTATTAAACACAATCGAAATATCATAGACTATAGATATTAGTATTGAACGATATTAGTGCTAAAATCGTATTTTTTAAACAGAATATAAAATATAATGTAATTCTTATCTTAAAATAGCTGCTATTCCAGGAAGCGTTTTTCCTTCCAAACTTTCTAACATTGCACCACCTCCTGTACTCACATAGCTTACTTTATTTTCAAATCCAAATTGTTTTACTGCTGCTACAGAATCTCCTCCACCTACAAGAGAAAAAGCTCCTAATTTAGTCGCCTTTGCAATTTCATTGCCTAATGCAATTGTTCCTTTTGCAAAATTTTCCATTTCAAAAACTCCCAAAGGTCCATTCCATAAAATAGTTTTAGAGTTTGCAATAATATTTGCAAAATTAGCCTGTGTATTTATACCAACATCTAAGCCCATCCAGCCATCAGGAATTTCATTAACAGGAGTTGTTTTAATTTCTGCATCATTACTAAAAGCATTTGCAACGATAGCATCAACAGGTAAATGTATTTGTACATTTTTCTGTTTTGCTTTATCTATAATTTCTAAAGCCAAATCTAACTTATCATCTTCAACCAATGAATTTCCTATTTGCCCTCCTTTTGCTTTTATAAAAGTAAATGTCATACCTCCTCCTATAATGAGGTGATCTATTTTATCTAAAATATTATCGATAATGGTTATTTTTGAAGACACTTTTGCTCCGCCTAAAATAGCTGTAATAGGTTTCTCTCCTGTTTCCATTACTTTTTTAATGCTTTCAATTTCCTTAGATAAGAGTGCTCCAAAACATTTTTGTTCTGGAAAGAATTGTGCTACTATTGTTGTAGAAGCATGAGCACGGTGCGCAGTTCCAAAAGCATCATTTACATAAACATCCCCTAACTTTGATAATGCTTCAGCAAATTGTAAATCACCTTTTTTTTCTTCTTCATGAAAGCGTAGGTTTTCTAATAATAAAACTTGACCTGGTTCTAATCCTGCTGTCGCTTGATTAGCTTCTTCTCCTATACAATTCGAAACAAAATTCACCTCTACACCTAAAACTTCTTCAACTTTATTTACAATGTGGCGTAATGAAAACTCATCCTGAACCCCCTTAGGCCTCCCTAAATGAGACATTAAAACACAGCTTCCTCCATCTTCTAGAATTTTAATAATTGTAGGCTTTGCTGCTAATATTCGTGTAGCATCTGCAACCTCAAAATTAGCATTTAAAGGCACATTAAAATCAACTCTAACAAGCGCTTTTTTATTATTAAAATTATAATCATTAAGTGTTTTCATCTATTTATATTCTTATTTTTATTTGGTTGTAAACCCTGAATCTATTAGTAATACAAGATCTTTTATGTTTTCGGCAGCATTTTTAGATATCTTTTTAGAGAATATGCCTTTAAAAAATATTCCTAAAGGCTTAAAATCAGCATAAGCTTCGATCTTCAATTTCGTATATCCATTAGCTTGAGGTTCTAAAATATAGTATACATTAAATTTTTTCATAAATGGCATACTATCTGTCGTTTCTCCGTACACTAATTGGTTTTCATTTACTTTTCTTGTAATTGTCGTTTGATCAATTTCTTGATTTTTCCCTATTAAACATTTATGCTTTCTGCCAGATCGATTTACTTTATTTTCCTCATATTCTAATTTATTAACACCTTTACTCCAAAGTAATCTATAATCAAAATTACTAATCACTTCATAAAGATCTAAAATTGGAGATTGTATGACTTCACTTATATTAAATAAAAGATGTTTAGGAACATCTTCTGGTATAGGTGGTACGTAGGGTAAGTTTTCTCTTAAATGAGATAATCTGCTATATCCATATACTATTTTTCCGAAGTCGTATTCTGCAATTCCTTTTGAAAATTCACTGTCAGTTTTAGAGAGTTGCTTTACGTTTTCTGTAAAAAGGGCATATTCTGTTATTGGCACCTCATTTTTAAGCAAACGATGTGCTTGTATAACATTACTCCCATAAGGCTTTTTAGTATTTTTTACTTCTATAAAATCTATTTCTCCATAATGAACAACAAATTTTAAACTAAGATTATATGCTGAAGAGCAAGCACCACAACGGCAAATACGTTCATATTCATAACGCTTTAAATGCATATGAAATGCTATATACATTTCATCAATCTGTTGTTTTATAGCATTAAAGTTAACCGATTCGCTTAGTTTATAAAAAAACAAAGCATCGCCTTCAATTTCAGCTAATTTTAGATCAATCGTATTTTTATCAAGAAGAATTTCTAATAGCTCCGAAATAATATGACCGCTGTGCTTAATGTCTGTGTGATGAACGAACTCTGTAAATCCCGAGATATCTGGTATAAAAAGAATTGCTTTTTCGGTCATATTTATGTTATACTTTTTCTGGTGTAAAAATACTAGGATTTATCATTTTATTCTATAAATAAGCTGTTAAAAAGAAATTGAAATGCTTCTGAAAAAATTACATAGTTTTGTGATATGCTATTTTCTGAAATCTTAGGGCAAGATCACCTTAAAAAACATCTAACACTAAGTGTTAATAATGGAAGAATTCCACACGCTCAACTCTTTGTTGGTCCAGAAGGTAGTGGTACTTTACCAATGGCAATTGCTTATGCTCAATATGTACTTTGTAACAATACTGAAGCTGAAAATTTAAATGGTAATGAAGCTTGCAATCTGAAATTTAATAGTCTCTCTCACCCCGATTTACATTTTGCTTTTCCTGTAGCGACAACAGGTAAAATAAAAAGTCATCCTGTTTCTAAATTATTTATGGAAGATTGGCGTGCACTTTTAAAAGAACAGCCTTATTGTAATTTATTTGATTGGTACAAACAATTAGGAATAGATAATAAACAAGGTGAAATTAGAGTAGATGAAGCTCTAGACATTATAAAATCACTCTCTTTAAAATCATATGAAGGAGGTTATAAAGTAATGCTCATTTGGATGGCCGAAAAAATGAACGTTGCTTGTGCCAATAAGCTTCTAAAGCTTATAGAAGAACCTCCAAATAAAACTATTTTTATTCTCATAGCTGAAGATGAAGAGCAAATTATATCTACCATAAGGTCTCGCTGTCAAATACTGCATTTCCCTCCTTTAAGTGAAGAATCTATTAAAAATGCTCTTATTTTAAAATACAGTATTGATGAGAATGCAGCTTCAAAAATTGCACATCAATCTAACGGTAATTATAACAAAGCTTGTGATTTAGTTTATCAAGATAGTGAAGATTTACAATTTGAAGAATGGTTTATTTTCTGGATTAGAAGTGCTTTTAAAGCCAAAGGTAATAAAGCTGCTATTCACGATTTAATGTCTTGGAGTGAAGAAATTGCTAAAACTGGTCGTGAAACTCAAAAACAGTTTCTTCATTTTTGTATCGACTTTTTTAGACAAGCGCTTTTACATAATTATCAAGCTCACGATTTAGTATTTATAGAACCTAAAGCAAAAGGGTTTAAGCTTGAAAATTTTGCACCTTTTGTTCACGAGAATAATATCCTAGATATCAGCAATGAATTACAAGATGCTATTTATCATATAGAGCGAAACGGAAATTCTAAAATTGTTCTAACCGATTTATCGATTAAGCTTACACGATTACTTCATAAAAAATCGGCATAAAAAAAGTGTTAGATCGTTATCTAACACTTTCTAAAATGTATTTATTTTTAATTTATTCTTTTGAGTAAGAGTTGTTTAACGCTTCTAATATTGTTTTTGTTAGATCATTTGCTTCTTCTCCAAACATAACACTTCCAGCTTCATTACTTCCCAAAATAAAGCTATATCCATTTGATTTACCGTAATCTTCTACAAACTTCCTCACTTTCTTTATTAATGAATCATTTTTAGCTTGACTTTCCTGTGATATTTGTTGTTGTTCAAATTGAACGCGTTGTGATAATACTTGCTCTTTTTGTTGAAATTCTTGCATTAATTTTTGAATTTCAGCTTGTGACATTTTTTTTGCTTTTATTTCTGCTTCATTAACTTCAAATTGAAATGATTGACGTAAGCTATCTGTTCTTTTTTGAAACGCATTTATTTTTAATTGAATTTTTGCTTCAATATCTTTTTTTTCTTGATACTCATTAATTAATGTAGAATTATCTACATATCCTATTTTTTGTTGTTGGCAAGACGAAAAACTTATTATAGCAATTGCAATTATTAAAAACTTCTTCATTTTATAAAATTTATGTTTGTGCAAATGTAAAAAAGAAGTAGTTCATTTTTGGTTAAAAACAACAAGATAATCAAATCTTATACTGTTTTCATTTTATATAATAAAAATTTATTGAAATTGAATTAAAATAAAGCGTTTTAAGCAACTTTAAATTTTATAAAACATATTTCTTCATTTTAACAACTAACTCTTAAAACAGGGTTTTGTAAATGCGTTTTAGTTGTTTTTAATGATATAAATTAATGACGAATATTCTCCTGTTTGTTTTGCTTTAAAATTTGAGCGCAATCCAGTTCGAAATGCGTTAAAAACATTCATCTTGCCAGATTTATATTTTTCAGAAAGTAAGCATACATAATACGAATCAAATTTCATAGGGAGCGTTTTAACTACTTTTAAATTTTCCCTAGATATTAATTTGGAAATTGATGTTTGCGAAAAATGCCAAAAGTGTCTTGGTACATCAAAAGCTGCCCAAAAGTTTTTATAATAATTCGCATCATAACTTTTATAATTTGGAACTGCAATTATTAAAGTTCCATTAGGTTTTAAGAGTTTTTTAAATACAGAAATATGTTCGTTTAAATTAGGAAGGTGCTCTAGTACATGCCAAAGTGTAATAACATCAAAACTGTTGCTTTTTAATTCTAGAAGATGTTCAGTTTTATAAACAGAGTTATTTGTTTTTTTATTTGCAATAGTTCTAGCTTTTAGATTAGGTTCTATTCCAAAAACATTCCAATTGTTTTGTTTCGCTAACTCCAAAAAATCTCCTGTTCCACATCCAACATCTAAAAGTGTTTTAGTTTCTAGTGATTGAGAATTGATAAGTTTTAATTTCTTTTTAAGAGAAATAGTTCTTACCAAATGATATATTTTTTCAAAAAGATTTCGCTTAGTATCTGTATGCGAAATATAATCTTCACTTTCGTAATAATCTGATAACTTATCTAAAGAAGGTTGAGGTGATGTTTCTAATAAATCTAATTCTTTATTGTAAATTAATCGAAATTCTTCTCCAGAAACTGAGTGATCTTTTACAGTCAAATAAATTTGTTTTTCTTTCATTAAACGAAAACTAGATTAATTCGTTCCACGTGGAACAATAAAATTAGCGTCCCATATAAACTAGTAATACTGAAATATCGTTTGGAGACACACCGCTTATTCTTGAAGCTTGCGAGATGGTCACTGGTTGAATTTTTTTTAGCTTTTCTCTGGCTTCATAACTCATCGATTTAATCTTAGAATAATCAAAATTAATTGGGATTTTTAAATCTTCTAAACGATTTAATTTATCTGCATTGTTCTTCTCTTTTTCAATATAACCAGAATATTTAACTTGGATTTCTGTTTGTTCAATTACCTCATCATCTAAATTATTATCTAAAATATATGCATCCACTGATTTAAATTTTCGAACATCATCTATAGTAATGTTTGGCCTCGCAAATAACTTAAACATCTTATCAGATTGTTTGACTGGTGATGAATTTTTAGATTCTAAAACAGGATTAGCTTCTTCAGGTTTTACACTTGTTGTTCTAAAAAAGCTAACGAATTTTTCAGCTTCATTGTGCTTTTCTTCCATTCGCTTTAAACGCTTTTCTGAAGCAATTCCTAATTTATATCCCTTAGGTGTTAACCTTAAATCTGCATTATCTTGTCTTAATAATGTTCTATATTCTGCTCTAGAAGTAAACATACGATATGGTTCTTCTGTACCTTTTGTGATTAAATCATCTATTAAAACACCTATGTATGCTTCATTACGTTTGAGTGTAAATGGATCTTTTTCTTGCACAGCTAAACTTGCATTTATTCCAGCCATTAACCCTTGAGAAGCTGCTTCTTCATAACCAGTAGTCCCATTAATTTGGCCAGCAAAATATAATCCATCAACTAATTTGGTTTCTAATGTATGTTTTAATTGTGTTGGAGGAAAATAATCATACTCTATTGCATAACCAGGTCTAAAGAATTTTACATTTTCAAAACCAACCACAGAGCGTAGTGCTTTAAATTGAACATCTTCCGGGAGTGATGTTGAAAATCCATTAACATAAACTTCAACAGTATTCCAACCTTCAGGTTCTATAAATAATTGATGTCTATCTTTATCTGCAAATCGATTAATCTTATCTTCTATTGAAGGGCAATATCTAGGCCCTATACTTTTAATACTCCCGTTAAACATAGGAGAACGATCAAAACCTTCACGTAACAAATCGTGTACCTCTGTACTTGTATAAGTCATGTGACAATCACGTTGTTGTTTTAATGGTTTTGTAATATCTAGATATGAAAATTTATCTGGATTTTCATCACCTGGTTGTTCAGTCATTTTAGAATAGTCTAACGAACGTCCATCAACTCGAGGCGGTGTTCCTGTTTTCATTCTGCCAGATTCAAAACCTAAATTTTCAAGTTGTTCAGTAATTCCTGTTGCTGCTCTTTCTCCTGCTCTACCTCCACCAAAATTTTTAGCACCTATATGAATTAACCCGTTTAAAAAAGTTCCATTAGTAAGCACAACAGTTTTTGCTTTCACTTCAATTCCAAGGGAAGTTTTTACTCCAACTACTTTATTTTTTTCAATTAATAATCCTGACACCATTTCTTGATAAAAATCAAGATTAGGAGTTTGTTCTAATAACAATCTCCAATCTTCAGCAAAACGCATCCTATCACTCTGCACTCTTGGGCTCCACATTGCAGGTCCTTTAGATTTGTTAAGCATCTTGAATTGTATCGCAGAAGTGTCACTAACAATGCCACTATAACCCCCTAAAGCATCAATTTCTCTTACGATTTGTCCTTTGGCAATTCCTCCCATTGCAGGATTACAAGACATTTGTGCAATGTTTTGAAGGTTCATTGTTATTAACAACGTTTTACTTCCCATATTAGCTGCTGAAGCGGCAGCTTCACTACCAGCATGGCCACCACCAACAACTATAACGTCATATACTTTATCAAACATAACTTTATGCTAGAATTATTAACTTAAATTGTTTCACGTGGAACAATTTAAAATTTATCTAATTTGAATTTGCAAATATACGCTGATTCTAAGAATTAATCGAAAGCACTCTTAAATAGTGATCTTCTTTAGCACGCATAAGAATAGCCTCTTCTTCTGATTTATCCTTATAACCACAATAGTGTAGAATACCGTGTATGATTACTCTTTGTAATTCAGAGTTAAAATCTACTTTAAAATCTTTTGCATTATCTTCTATTCTATCAATTGAAATATAAATATCTCCATGTAGTTCTTTTCCTACTGAATAATCAAAACTTATAATATCTGTTAGTGTATCATGTTTCAAGAATTCAACATTCAATTTATGCAGGTATTCATCATTACAAAACACATAATTAATTTCACCTTCTGTGCAATTTTCATTAAGAATAGTATTAGAGATCCAATTTCTTATAACAGATTCATTTTCTAAATTAAATTCTTTCTCAAAATTAAAGTTGATCATTTTTTGTTTTAAAATATTCTAATACTTTCTTTTTATAAACTTGCTGCAAAGGTAAAGTTTGTCTGTTTAAAATCTCTGTGGTATTGAAATATTCTTTAGCTTGAGGAATACGATTATTCGTAGTATTATTAAAGCGTTCATCATTCGTTTTTGATTTGCGCTTATTATCTTGACCTTGCTCAAACGTAGCATTCTCTAATTTTAAAAGTTGATGTTGTAATTCCTGAATCTTTTGAAGCGTTTGATTTGTGAATCCACTATTTAACAAATTTTCTTCAACTTCGTCAAAAGCTTTAGATAATTCTTCTCCAATTCCTCCTTTTCCTTCTTTTGCCAATTTATCCTGTAATGCTTGTCGTAATTGTTGTTGTTGTTGAAAAATTCTAAATAGTTCTCCATTAAGTTCTTCGCTATTTCCCTCTCCGTTTCCTAATTGACTGCCTTCTTGATCACCCTGTTGTCCTTCTCCTTCTTGCTCTCCTTTTTCGCCATCTTTTCCTTGACCTTGTTGCTTTCCTTTTTTATCTCCGGGTTTCTCACCATTCTCCTTTTTACCATTATCACTTTTTTTCTTTCCTTCTTCAAATTGTTTTTTCAATTCTTCTTGACTAATAATGATATCAGGAATAGATTCACCTCCCTTTCCTTTTCCTGGAGATGGGTTGAGTTGGTTTGATAAATTATCTAACATATCACTTAAAAAGTCAGCCAAAGTATTCGCAGCAGTAACTGTGTATTGTTGAGCAGCAACTCCTTGATACAATCTGTTTTCTGCAAGTTGACTCAGTGATTTATCTACGTTAAAAAACACTTCTGTAATTTCTTTATTTATTTGTTCAGATATTGAAGGTTGTCTAAGTGATAAAGCAAACAAACTGTCATCTACATGCTCAAAATGTTCTTTGAGACCTTGTTGTTTCCTTAGATATCCAGCATACTCGTTATGATTAACCTGTATGCTCTTAAACTGCTCCATTAAATCTTCTTGATCAAACGAAAACAATACTAAATTATCGAGAATTTGCCTTAACATATCTATATCTTCAGAAATTTGTTCACCTCCTCCACCTCCAGCTGGTTGACTTAAAGACTCACTCATTTTTCTCAGCTTTTGAGCTGCTTTTTTCTGATTTTTTTTTGCTTTATTCTCGCTTTGTTTTTGTTCTTCCTGTTTCTGTTGCTGTTCTTCGTTATTTTGTTCTGCGCCTATTTCTTTCTCTTCGTTCTGACTCTGTTCTTTTTTATCTAAATTTTCACTAGCTTCCTTCTGTTCTTTTTTAATTTCTTCTTCCTCCTTTTTGTCTTCAGGAACTTGTAAAGGTTGTTTTAGTTTTTTATTTTCTTTCTGAAGATCTTCTAATTCTTTTTGGATATCTTCAAATTCTTTATTCAGTTTATCTTGTTCTTCTTTAGTATTTTCTTCAGAAGATTTCTCTGATTGTTCTTCTTGTTTTTCTGCAAGTTTTGCTAAATCATCTTTTAGTTTTTCAGCTTTTTTAGTGACATAATATCGTTTGGTTAATTCTACTAGTTGCTCTAAACTTCTTTTTTTATTTTTATTTTGCTTTGCAAGTTCTTCAAGTTTTTCTGTGAGTTCTTCTTTTTCAAGTTTTTCAGCTAATTTCTCCAGTTCTTCAAGAAGTTTTTCATCTTTTTTAAGTTGTTCATTGTTTTCTTCTAAACGTTTTTTTAGTGCTTCTTTAAAAGGATCTTCTTCTTTATTTTCCTTTTGAAATTCTTCTAAATTATTTTTTAATTTTTTATTGAAATTTTGAAGTAAGTCCTCCTGTTTCTTTTGGCGTTTTAAAAAGTTTTCAAATTTCTTTTTGTCATTAAAATTAAGCTCTGCTTTTTCTTTTTGAGTTTTGGAAAACTCTTGTAACTCATTATCTTGCTCTTCCAATTTTTCTAAAGAGTTGTTTAAATTCTCTATAGTTTCACTTTGCTCTTTTAATTGCTCTTCTTTCACTTCATTTTTGGTAAGTTTTCTATAACTAAACACATTACTCTTTGTGCTTTTATAGCCATGAATTACATCATTATCAAACACCTCAAAATACAAATCGTAACTCACACCATCTTCAAGTTCTAACTGGTCTGGAAAGACACTAATAAATTCATCAAAATTAGAAGCAGCAACATTTAATTTCACAGTTTGTTTTTTACTCTCATCATTTAATGGGTAAAAAACGAGTTGTAATTTATTTAATCCATAATCATCGCTTACTTGTCCATAAAAATAAAGCGTTTGGCTGTCTAAAGAGTCTTGCTCCATTTGCATATTAAGCTCTGGGTGTTCATCACGAATAACATCAATTGAAAAAGATAAATTTTCGTAATTCTTAAGATTCTCATTACTTGTATTTAAACTATAATCTAAATTACGATTAAGTCGCTGAGATAACTTAAAATTATCGCTATCGCCTTCAAAATTAAATACAGAATCTCTTGTGGTGAGCGTTACCGTATTTGTAGATTTTGTTTTTAAATCCCATGTAATTTTAGTTCCTTGAGGGACAATAGCGTTTCCTGCACTTTTTAATACCTCATCTTTCTTTTTTGTATACGCAGGATAGTCTAAAATCATATCAAAGCTTAAAAGTGTCGGTACACCTATAACTTCTAAAGTATATGGTTTTGAATTGACATTATTTGCAAACAAATTAAACTCGATATTAGACTTTGGTTGAGAAAAGGTGTATTCGAACAACCCAGGATTGAGTTCTTTTAGATAGTACGTTTCATTATTATAAGTAATTTGAACACTTTCAGGAATCACTTCTCCTTGTGTCTGTACTTGTAATTTAAATGCTTTATTTTCAATCGCTTTTAAATCTTCATTAATCACAAAAAACTGAAATGGTGCTGGTGGTTCATAAGCTGTTTGGTAATTTACAACACGCTCATATCCATCACTAAACCAATTAAAATGTCCTGTTAATAATGACAACAAAACAATCATCACCGGAATTGCAGCATATTTTAAATACTTAATATTACCTTTTAAGTTAATCGCCAATTTAAAAGGGATTGGGCTTAACTCAATAGATTTCTGTTCAATACTAGCCAGTAACAATTCTGACTGTTGAGCATCTTCATTTAATTGAAGCACATTAAGTAATTTATCGTTTACTTCTGGAAAATGATTTCCTATAATTTTTGAAGCATCTTTATAATCAATTCCCCTTTGAAGTTTAAAGAGTTTTGATAATGGTACAGCAATAAATTTTGCAAATAACCCAATTTCAACTAAAATAAATATCCAAAACAAAGCAGTTCTTGCTCCCGTACTTAACCACAGCATATACTCTATAAATACTGTGAATAAAAAATACAATACTCCAGTAGCAAAAAACAGAATTGCTCCTTTTATTAAAGCATTGGTATAGTATTTTTTAATAAACGCTTCAAGCTTGTTTTGTATGTTTTTAAAGTTGTTCAATGTTTATCTTTATAGAATGAACTTATAAAATTACAATTTTATTGCTAACTTGTAGAATCTAAGCGCTATAACATTCTGTTAAAGTTTATCGATATTGATTGGTTTAAACCTTACAACAACATGCATATAACACTTAAAATTTTAATCTTAGTTTTAATTCTTATGACAATTCCTGTTATTTTAAGAACAGGAAAATCTATAAAAAAACGATATGGCAAAAGTGATTCAAAATTTATGAATACTATATTATCCGTTTTTTCAAAAAAGAATCGTTTAATTCATACCGTTATTATCGTGATGGCAGCTATAATTTTAATTGTTCTTATATTAATTGACACGATGTTAATTTCATTTCATTAGCTAATTTTTTAAATCTAATGCGCTCAATCTTTCATCTTAATTCTTATCAATATATCTTTGCAGTCTTAAAAATATAAGATGAGTCAAAATGTTCGTGTGCGATTCGCACCAAGCCCAACAGGCCCTTTGCATATTGGTGGTGTTCGCACTGCTTTATTCAATTACTTATTTGCTAAAAAACATAATGGTACTTTTATACTTCGTATTGAAGATACAGATCAAAACAGGTATGTTGAAGGTGCAGAACAATATATTATTGATGCATTAAATTGGTGCGGGATGCCTTTAGATGAAGGTCCTACTGTTGGCGGTGAATTTGGTCCATATAGACAAAGCGAGCGAAAAGACTTATATAAACAATATGCAGATGCTTTAATTGCTTCTGGAAATGCTTACTATGCATTTGATACTAATGAAGTTTTAGATACTCATAGAAAAGATCATGATGCAAAAGGAAAAACGTTTATCTATAACTGGCATAATCGTTTAAAATTAGAAAATTCATTATCACTTTCTGAAGAAGAGGTCAAAACAAAACTTGATAACGGTGATGATTATGTAATTCGATTTAAATCACCTCAAGATGAAACACTTTATTTAAAAGATATTATTCGTGGCGATATAAAAATTGATACTAACGTTTTAGATGATAAAGTTTTATTTAAAAGTGATGGGATGCCAACTTATCATTTAGCAAATATTGTTGATGATCATTTAATGAAAATCTCTCATGTTATTCGTGGCGAAGAGTGGTTACCATCCTTAGCATTACATTTTCAATTGTACAAAGCTTTTGGATGGCAAGCACCAGAATTTGCACATTTATCATTAATATTAAAGCCTACAGGAAAAGGCAAATTAAGTAAGCGTGATGGCGATAAACTTGGTTTTCCTGTATTTCCTTTAGAATGGAAAGATCCTAAATCTGGCGACATCTCTCGTGGATATAAAGAAGATGGGTATTTTTCTGAAGCAATGGTAAATTTCTTAGCATTTTTAGGTTGGAACCCAGGGACAGAACAAGAAATATTTAGTTTAGAAGAATTGATTAACGATTTTGATTTAAATCGTATTAATAAATCTGGAGCACGCTTTGATCCTGATAAAATAAGGTGGTTTAATCATCATTATATGCAAACTCAAAATAATGATGAACTAGCTTCAGTTTTTAAAAGTTTAAGACCTGAATTAGCAGATATTGATGTGAATTATATTGCAATGGCTATTAATTTAGTAAAAGAACGCGCCAGTTTTCCTTCAGATTTATGGAGCTTAAGTCATTTCTTTTTTCAATCACCTTTATCGTATGACGAAAAAGCCTCAAGAAAAGCTTGGAAAGAAGGTACTTCTGAATTAATGACTGAAGTAATTTCCATTGTTAATACTATCGAAGGTTTTAATATTGAAAACCTTCAAACAAAAATAAAAGGATGGATAACTTCTAACGAAATAGGGTTTGGTAAAGTAATGATGCCGCTACGCTTAGCATTAGTTGGTGCATTACAAGGTCCTGATGTGTTTGATATCATGTTTATGATTGGAAAAGCAGAAGCAGTAAAGCGTATTGAAAATGCAATTTCAGTTTTATAACTTTTTTAATTAAATAAGTATAACAATACTTTTTAAAATGTAAACATTGCAGAAACTGTGATAATAGATTGATTGCCTTTAAAATCTGAGTCTCCTCCTGTAGTGTTTAAGTTCTCATCGTTTAATTTATTCAATATGTTGGTGAACCCATATGTATAATGTGCTCTCAATTTAAACGCACCTATTCCTCCTGTAAACCCAGCAATTCCATTAGCATTAAACATACTAACATCAGTTATATCTCCTGCAGTTAGGGCATTATATCCATTTAAAATCAGGTTGCTTTGGTTGTCATTACTCAATTCTAATTTATCGTTAAACTGCAATTGAGGACCTATATCTAATGTAAAAAAGTTGCTAGCTAGTTTTATATGAAACATAAATGTTGCTTGCACTCCTTTTAAATTATACTCTATGTTTTGATTCTCAATAATATCAACAGCTGTCCTTCCTGAGATGTCAATATTATTTTGAAAAAATTGTAATCCAAAACTAACATTATATCTCTTATGAGGGATGTTTCCTGTGGCACTAAATCCTCCAACAAAACCTGTAGCGCTAGTAGTTTCAAAATTATCTGTCAAAATATTAAATTGTGTTACCCCTCCGTGAATTCCTATTCCATTTTTAATAACAACCACTTGAGAATGGTTATTTGTAACAAAACATAGCATAAATGCTACTAATAAAGCATAGTGTTTGTTTTTCATTTAAAAAGTATGTTTTTAGAGGGATGTTGGTTATAATGCGCAAGCTAATCATTTCTATTTATGCTCAAAATTATTTCGTATTCTTTTTATATGATTGAAATAAATATAACTTAATTTAGTATTCAAATATTTTCTAACCATTTAAAAAAATTATCATGGAACAGTACATCTATATACCTATTGTTGTTATTGGGTTTTTAATTCTAGCTACAGCAGTATTTACAGTAAAGCAACAAACAGCTGCTATTATTGAGCGTTTTGGCAAATTTCAAGTTATTGCACAATCAGGGTTAAAGTTTAAAATCCCTTTAATTGACAGAATAGCGGGACGTTTAAGTTTAAAAATTCAACAATTAGATGTAATTGTTGAGACTAAAACAAAAGATGATGTATTTGTTCGTTTAAAAGTATCTGTGCAATATAAAGTTATTAAAGATAAAGTATTTGAAGCTTTTTATAGGTTAGATTATCCACACGATCAAATTACTTCTTATGTGTTTGATGTAGTGCGTGCTGAGGTACCAAAAATGATTTTAGATGACGTCTTTTTACGTAAAGATGATATTGCCATCGCTGTAAAACGCGAGCTTAATGAAGCTATGCTAGATTATGGGTATGATATTATAAAGACTTTAGTAACCGATATTGATCCTGATGCACAGGTAAAAGAAGCCATGAACCGTATTAACGCTGCTGAACGAGAAAAAGTAGCTGCTCAGTTTGAAGGAGATGCTGCTCGTATTTTAATTGTAGAAAAAGCAAAAGCTGAAGCAGAAAGTAAGCGTTTACAAGGTCAGGGTATAGCAGATCAACGCCGTGAAATTGCTCGTGGTTTAGAAGAGTCTGTAGAGGTACTTAATAAAGTTGGGATTAATTCTCAAGAAGCATCTGCGCTTATCGTTGTAACACAGCATTATGACACACTACAATCTATAGGTGGAGAAACTAATAGTAATTTAATACTTTTGCCTAATTCTCCTCAAGCTGGTAGTAATATGTTAAATGATATGGTTGCAAGTTTTACTGCAAGTAATCAAATTGGAGAAAACATGAAAAAACAAAATAATAAGAAAAAAGACAATGAATAAATTATCATCATTATTTATACTATTACTACTTATTTGTAATAGTTCTATCGCTCAAGACAAAGCATCAGCATTAAGGGATGCAGAAATTACTTCTAAAGCAACACTTACAAGTGATTTTAATACCGTTTTAAAGCATACTTATCCAAGTATTGTTAATCTAATGGGAGGAAAAGAAAAAGGAATCGAATTGTTAGAAACTACTTTTAGTAATATGGAGCAGCAAGGTTTTGTTTTTGAAAAAGCCAGTGTTACTGACGTCTCAGAAGTTGTTCATGAGCAAGATCAATACCGCTGCTATATAGAAACGCAAAATCAAATGAAGTTTAATACCACACGTATAAAATCTAAAAGTTATTTACTAGGTATTTATGATGAAGGTAAAAAAGTATGGCATTTCTTAGAAGCTAAACAATTAAAGAATCAAGCAATGGTAGATCAAGTATTACCTAATTTTAAAACTAGCTTGGTTATTCCTGAAGATGAAATTCAACAAGAAGAGATTAAAGATTAATAGAATTTAGTATTGTTCTAAAAACAAAAACCTCGAAGCAAATTACTTCGAGGTTTTTGTTTTTAAGTTTAATTAAAAAATTAATTTATTGCTTTCGCTTCTACAACTAATAATTCATTTTTATCTTCTAATGCTTTCGTAATAAATTCATCTACTTCAATTGTACGTTCTTGACCATTATTAATCAGTACTTGTAGAGTTAACATCGCAGCAATTCGTGTCCCTGCTTTTTTTGTAGCTGTAGCAAACAAAGGTTGTAAATCATCATAATTTACATTTTCTGCCAACTTTTGGATTTCAATTTTTGTTTTTTGCTGTTTCTCTTCTGGCAAGTTTGTGTACTTTTTACCTAACTGCTTTATAATTTCAATTGCGGGTTTCTGTTGTTGTTGAGTTTGTTTAGGTTTCTGTTGATTTTGATTGTTGTTTTTAACTGTTTTCTGTTTTGCCCAAGTATCACGTAAGCCTACAGTTTTATTAAAAACTAATTGTTCTGGTATAGAATCATTATCTACATTAAAATACCCCAAACGTTGAAACTGAAATTGTTCACCTATTCTCGCAGATTGTAAGCTCGGCTCTACAAAAGCTTTAATTATTTTTAAAGAATTTGGATTAACAAACTCCATAAAACTTTTCTCCTTATCACCATCTGGCGATTCATTCATAAATAAACGATCATATTCTCTAACTTCAGCTTCTATAGCATGTCGTATAGATACCCAATGCAAAGTTCCTTTAACTTTACGTAAGCTTGCTTTTGTACCACTTCCACTTAAACTATCGGCATCATAAGTACAATGTATTTCTGTGATATTACCGTTAGTATCTTTTATAACGCTTTCTCCTTTTATGATATATGCATTTTTAAGGCGTACTTCTTTTCCTAAAGTTAATCTAAAGTATTTACTATTTGCTTCTTCTTTAAAATCGTTTTTTTCAATATATAATTCTCTAGAAAAAGGCACATTTCTAAATCCTGCATTATCATCTTCCGGGTTGTTCTCTGCTTTTAAAAGTTCTTCCTTTCCTTCAGGATAGTTTGTAATTACCAATTTTACTGGATCTAAAACGGCCATAACTCTATTAGCTGTTTTATTCAGATCTTCACGTACACAGAATTCTAATAATGAGACATCAATAATGTTATCACGCTTAGCAACACCAACGGTTTCTATAAATTTACGTATAGAGTTTGGTGTATAACCACGACGACGCAATCCCGAAAGTGTTGGCATGCGAGGATCATCCCAACCTGTGACTATATCTTCTTCTACAAGCTTTAATAACTTGCGCTTACTCATAATAGTATAGCTCAAGTTTAAACGCGCAAACTCACGTTGTTTAGGAGCTAAAGGCAAGCTATTTTGATTATATTTATAAACCTCTTCTTTAAACCAATCGTAAAGCTTTCTGTGGGGTTTAAACTCTAAAGAGCATAGTGAGTGCGAAATTTGCTCAATATAATCACTCTCACCGTGTGTCCAATCATACATTGGATATATACACCAATCATCTCCCGTACGATGATGTGTTTTTTTTAAAATACGGTACATTAATGGGTCTCGCATTAACATATTAGGATCTTCCATATCTATCTTTGCTCGCAAGACATGAGTTCCTTCATCAAACTCACCAGCTTTCATTCGTTGAAATAAATCTAAATTTTCTTCAACCGTACGATTTCTAAATGGGCTGTTTACTCCTACTTGAGTAGGAGTCCCTTTTTGTTCTGCTATCGCTTCGCTAGATTGTGAATCTACATATGCTTTTCCGTCTTTAATCAACTGAATCGTCCAATCATAAAGTATTTGAAAGTAATCTGAAGAATAACATTCTTTTGCCCATTGATATCCCATCCAGCTAATATCTCTCTTAATTGCATCTACATATTCTTGCTCTTCCTTAGCAGGATTCGTATCATCAAATCTTAAGTTAACAGGAGCGCTATATTTTTCACCCAAACCAAAACTAATTCCAATAGCTTTAGTATGTCCAATGTGTAAATAACCATTGGGTTCCGGCGGAAAACGAAAACGTAAATCATCTTTAGACATTCCGTTATTTAAGTCTTCTTCAATTATATGCTCTATAAAATTTAACGATTTAGCTCCTTCAGACATAATTAATAGTTGAGGCACAAAATTAGATAAATTTTAATTTATCTGTTTAAATTTATTGCTTTATATCTCTCAGGTGTTATATCAATATAATTATATCGTCTACATTTAATTAGTTATTAATGTTATTTCATATTTTTACATAAATTAACTTTCATTATGCAGACAAAATTTGTTATACTATTTGCTAGATTATTATTAGGTTTAATCTTGTTCTGGCAAGGGTTTGGAAAAGTATTTAATATAGGAGTAGAAAACCTTTACAATGGTGGTTTTAAAGGATATGAAGAAACTTTTTTACCAACATTTATAATAAAATTTACAGCTTATTTTACTTCTTATGGAGAATTTATTTTCGGAGCTTTATTATTACTAGGTCTATTTAGAAAATATACTTATTATGGTATTGGGTTAATTTTATTAATTGTCTCGTTTGGTCACGGATTACAAGCACCTATTTGGGATACACAACATGTACTTGTTCGCAGTATATTTTTAATATTTATTGCAATGACATTTGATAAAGATACTCTTGCTTTAGATCATTTTACGAAGAAAGATTAATTTAAATGGGGATTATTAAAGTTGAAAACATTCGTGTGTATGCTTATCACGGTTGTTTAAGAGAAGAAACTGCAATAGGAAGTGATTATCGTGTTGATTTGGAGGTAAAAGCTGATTTAAAACGTTCAAGTATTTCTGATGATTTAAATGATACTGTAGATTATGTACTTTTAAATGCAATTGTAAAAGACGAGATGGCAATTGCTTCAAAGCTATTAGAAACTGTTGCTAAACGTATATTAGATCGTATATTTAGTGAAGCTCCTTTAGTTACAAAAGCGGTTGTAAATGTCTCTAAATTAAACCCTCCTATTGGTGGTGATGTAGAGATGGTAACTATAAAATTATCTCAAAGGCGAAAAAAATTACAGTAGTTAGCGTAAAGTCTTTATTTTTTTTACATTTGCATCCCTGTTATGGCGCCTTGGCCGAGTGGCTAGGCAGAGGTCTGCAAAACCTTCTACAGCGGTTCGAATCCGCTAGGCGCCTCAAAAGCTCTCAAAAAATATTTTGAGAGCTTTTTTATCAATTAATAAATACATAACCTATATAGTATTAATTACGTTAAAATTGATATCCTATTAAATTATAATAATTATATAATATCAAACAGGTAATCATAGCTATGATTACTAATGTAAAGTGCGTTTTTCCCAAAAGGCTAATAGATTTATTTTTGAAAAATCTTGGAATCCTATATAATCCAAATAAGAAAACAATAAACCCTATTAATGGAAAAGTAAAATAAATCCAAAAAGTTAATGGAACTCCATATTTTAAAGTAATTCCTTGCGTTGTAGCGGCTAATAGGATAAAAAAGATAAGCAAACAAAATCCGGCTATTCCAATTATTAATTTAGTCTTAAATTCACTTTTGTTATAGTCTTTTTTGCGACGAATATATTGAATTATCCAACCAATTATAGCTGTTAAAAGTATTATAAATGAGGTTATTAATAGTATAAAATGAATTGATGGTACCTCATACCACTTTAGTTTCTTATAAGTGGCATATCCAGTTGAATAATAAGTATCGTTTTCATCAACAACAAACGTGATTAAGAAATCGTCTGTTTCTCTTTTGAAAAGAAAGTTGTCTGTTTCTTTGTATTTTTTTCCGTTTATTAAAAGCGTACGACCTTCAATCGTAACTTTATATACATCTCCAAATAAATAAGTCAAACGATCAATGGATGATTGACCATCGTTAGTATATTGATATGTACCACTCAAATCCTTGAGATCGTTAGTAGAAACAAAATCTTTCGGAGGTGACTTTACTTGTTCTTGGTTTTTATTCAAAACATCAAGTATATAATCTCTAATTTGCCATTTAAGGTTATTCGCCACATTGTTGTTTGAAGCGAAAAAAAAAGCCAAATCTTTTTCAGGTATCATCATTAATATACTTTCAATTCCAGTATCATCTCCTGCATGATAATTATATGTCAGCCCATTTGCAGACATAACTCTCCATACCCAACCTTGCTTTCTATCCATTAGTTTATGGTATTGGAAATGTGGAGTTAACATGTCCTTAATTGTTTCGGGTTTTAAAATTTGTGTTCCATTAATAACACCTTGATTTAAGTACATTTGCATAAAGTTAGACATGTCGTTTGCAGTAGTTATTAATCCTCCAGCTCCGATTTGATTAGTGTATTTTATTCCATACGACCCATCGAGATATAATTGATTATTACCGTCTTCCTTCCACTTATAACGGTTCATTAAGTTATTAACCATTTCTTCTTTCAGATTGAAACCAGAATTTGTCATTTTTAATGGGTCAAATAAATTCTTTTGCAAATACGCGTTAAATGAAATTCCGGAAACGGTTTCGATAATTAGAGCCAAAAGAGCCATTCCATGGTTAGAATAATTAAAATACTTGCCAGGCTCCCATACAATTGGTGGAAGTCGTTTTTTAAGGTGTTTTTTTAATGAATTTAGGTTTTCTTTACTACTCGCTTCACTTCCAATAGAAGAGTCATCAAAACCAGCAGTATGAGTTAAAATATGGCGAACTAGAACTCGTTGGTCAAATGGGTTTTCAATTTTTATATCACCAATCAATTCTTTCACAGGTTGATTAATGTCTATCTTTCCTTGCTCGATCAATTGGAATGCAGCAGTAACTGTAATTAGTTTAGATACTGAAGCCACAAAAACATTAGTTTTCTGAACATCAAATAATTGATTATTTTGAACATTAGCAAGACCATAACCTTTTTTTAAAAGGATTGAATCTGAAGAAACAATACTTATAATACCTCCTTGTATTCCCTCTTTTTTTGTCATAGATTCTTGAAATAGAGAATCTATTTTAGACTCAAGATTTAACCATAAATCAGCTGGCTGAATTGAGATAGTTTTTTCTGAATTTTTGATTCCGTTTTTTGCTTCTTGTCCATAAGAAAGCTGTAATAGGCAAAATAAAATTATTAGTATTTGAATAAACCTCATCATTAAAATGCATTATTGTTATTTTAATGATGAGACGTTCTGTTTTAAAGGGAGGTTACGAAATTATTAATTTATAAAGTTCTAAAAAGCATTATTTTATGAGTTTTTTTATTTTAATGCTGTGTTTTTGTCTACTATTAATTTATTAGTTAATTTTTCTCCGTTAATAAACTTTGAAGCAATAGAAAAGAAACTATCCGAAGCAAATAATGCAATAAAGTGAGGTGCATCTTCCACACTCATAAAAACTATTTCTTTACTATTCTCAGATAATTTTTTAAAATGACGAACTGCTCCCTCATAATGAGTTTTAGGGTCTAATGTTCCGTTTATAATTAGTGTTGGAGGCATGTTTTTAGGTGCTTTTCCAAAGAAAACATCCTTCTTATATGTTGGCATTCTGTTTTCTGCCATTAAACTTGGTAAAGGGCTCTTAAATAATAAATCTTTAGACTCTAAAGCCACATCACTCTTTTTAATTTCTGGCCTTAAATTATTTTCTGATGCTGTAATAATTTGAACTAAAGGAATTGAATTTGATGAGGTTTTATATTTACTATAAGATGTATAAAATTCTGTGATTTCTGCAATTGCATTATTTAATGGTTCAATATTCTCTTTAGATAATTCTTTTATTATTTCTGGTATTTTATTTCTCACTTTAGGAAGATCTAACATCATTCCAAAAATTATAGATAATTCTTGTCTCGGTAATTTTTTCGAAAAAATAGTGTCTTTATGTGTTCTTTTAATAATACTTTGCAACTGAGAAGTTAAAGAGGTTGCAGAATTAGGCTCTAACTTATTCAAAGATTCTATAACAGAAAGACCAACATCATTTATTACAAAAGACCTTTGACTTAAATCGTAATCAACATCATCTTGTAAAGGAATTAACGAATCTAAAATTATTCCATCAATCTTTGTTGAATTAAGTTGTAGTAATCTAAGTACCAATTGTGTTCCATAAGACACTCCATAAACATAACGCTTTCCTTTTCCGCTTAAATCGTTTATTAATTTACTAAGGTCTTTAGCTCCATTTGTAATAGAAAAAGCTTGTACATATTCTTGGTTGCTATACATTTGCTCAAAACAAGACCCCCACTCTTCATTAACCAAAGCTATGCTCCCTTTAGAGTTTACATCTTCTTCATTAGGGCATATTTTTGCTGACAATCCCGTTCCTCTATGGTCAGGGACAAAAATATCTAAATGAGGAAACTGTTTAGAGAACTTTTCAATTAAAGCATACATACTTGCTCCAGATTCTCCTGGGCCTCCAGGAATTAACCAAAGTGAGCCCTTCCTATCTTTTAGTGAAGGGAACTTTCTAACAAATAAATCTATTGTCTCGTTCTTATCTGACTGATGGTATAATGGCGTTTTTACTGTTGCACATAAAGATAACTTAAGCTCATCAAATTCATTTTGATCTGAGCATTTAGAAAATTGAGCATTAACTATTGATGTAAAAAATAATATTAATAATACAATTTTGGGTCTTAACATTGTTATTTTTTTAAGTAGAGTTAATAGATTAATTCTTGTTATTTATAGATGAAAAATTCTTACAAATAGTTGCCTACAAATATTGAAAAAAATCTAAGGTTTATCTAATTTTATATAAAAGCTTTTCTTGATTATTCATACTTCTCTTTAAGAATAACTTTTTTCCCAATCTTTCCATACAACTTCATAGCCTTGAGATTGTAGCATTTTTTGTATTTCTGATGTAGATCGCTCGTCGGAAATTTCAAATTGCTCTAAGGATTCAGGTGCTACACTATATCCACCTGGATTTGTTTTAGATTCAGCACTAATAGAAGTAATCCCAAGATTAACAATATTATTCCTAAACTTTTCGCTTTCACGAGTTGATATAGAGAGCTCAACATCTTCATCTAGTAATCTGTATGCGCATATAAGTTGCACTAGGTCTGAGTCTGTCATTTCTACTTTTGGTTCTATATTGCCTTGATGAGGTCTTAATCTTGGAAATGAAATCGAATATTTTGTTTTCCAATAATGCTTTTGTAAGTATTTTAAATGTAATGCAGTATAAAAGCTATCTACTCTCCAATCTTCTAATCCAAATAAAGCGCCTAGTCCAATTTTATGAATTCCTGCTTTACCTAATCTATCAGGAGTATCTAATCGATAATCAAAATTTGATTTTTTGCCTTTAGGGTGGTGCATTTTATAGGTAGCTTTATGATACGTTTCCTGATAAACTAATACAGCAAATAATCCTTCTTTAATCAAATCTTCATATTCATCTTGATCTAGAGGTTGAACTTCGATGCTAATATTAGAAAAATGCTCACGAATTAAATTAATTGCGTGTTTTAAATAAGAAACTCCAACCGCTCTATTTGCTTCTCCTGTAACTAAGAGAATATGGTCATATCCAAGCTTTTTAATATGTGCTACTTCTTCTAAAATTTCTTTATCCGAAAGTGTTTTTCTTTTGATTTTATTTGTCATACTAAATCCACAGTATGTACAAATATTTTGGCATTCGTTAGAAAGATACATTGGGATATACATTTGAATTGTATTTCCAAAGCGTTTTTTTGTAAGCACATTGCTTCGTTGAGCCATTTGCTCAATAAAAGGTTTTGCAGAAGGAGAGATTAAAACTTTGAAATCTTCTAACGTAATTTTATCTTTAGACAATACACGCTTAACATCTTTAGAAGAAAAATCATAAATTTCTTTTTCTAAAGCATCCCAATCGTATAAATCAAAAGTATTTTTAAAACTACTCATCTAAAAAAGAAGTTAAAGGGCTACTCGCTTCTGCGTATTGTTTTATTGGAGCCAATTTTGCATTGTAAGCCATTCTCCCAGCTTGAACAGCCATTTTAAATGCAATACCCATTTTTACTGGATTCTGTGATACAGCTATCGCTGTATTTACCAATACGGCATCAGCACCTAACTCCATAGCATAAGCTGCATGAGATGGTGCGCCAATACCTGCATCAACAATAACAGGGATATTGCTTTGTTCTATAATAATTTCTAAAAATTCTTTTGTTTTTAATCCTTTGTTACTCCCAATAGGAGCTCCCAAGGGCATTACACATTGTACGCCAACATCTTCCAATCTTTTACATAAAACTGGATCTGCATGAATGTAAGGCATTACAATAAAACCTTGTTTTACTAATTCTTGAGCAGCTTTTAATGTTTCAATAGGATCTGGTAATAAAAATTTAGGGTCTGGGTGTATTTCTAATTTCACCCAATTTGTTGCTAAAGCTTCTCTAGCTAATTCGGCAGCAAATATGGCTTCTTTAGCTGTTCTTACTCCAGAAGTATTTGGTAATAAATTAATGTGGTTTTCACTGAGGTGAGCCAACATATTATCAGATTTATTATTTATATCTACTCTTTTTAAAGCAACAGTAACCAATTCGCTTTCTGAAGCAACAATTGCTTCACGCATTGTTTGTGAACTATTAAACTTTCCTGTTCCAGTAAATAATCTAGAATTAAAAGTTTTATCTGCTATTTTAAGTATATCTGTCATTATATTTTATTTTGATTTGGTCTCCAAATTTGTTCTTGCCAAGAAGGATATTGTAATAGTTTTTTAAGCTGGCTAATTTTATTAAAATCTTTAGTAATTTCTCCTGAAGCTGCTATACCAAAAACTCCTGTCTCTAAAATTTTAGGAACATCATTTAGAGTAATTCCACCAATAGCAATAATTGGAGTATCTGTTTTTAATTCTTCCAACATAGTTAAGTAACCATTATACCCAATTATTGAACTCAAGTTATCTTTTGTGGTTGTAAAACGATAAGGGCCTAGGCCTATATAGTCTACTTTTTTATTTATTAAAACCTTACAATCTTGTATCGTATTTGCAGTTCCTCCAATAAAATAGAATTCTCCTAAATATTTCCTAGCTACTAAGGGGCAAGTATCATTTTTTCCTAAATGAACTCCATCTGCTTTTACCCGTTTAGTAATCTTATAATAATCATTAATGATTAACCTTGTTTGAAAATGGCTAGTGACTTCTCTAGCTTCTTCTGCAGCTTTTAAAATTTCTTTATTAGTTGCATTTTTAAGTCGTAATTGTACCAATTCAACACCAGAGGTACAAGCATTTTGAATATTGCTCAAATGTGCTTCAATAGTATCTCCTTGTGATATGTAATGTAGCGAAGGTAATTGCATCAATTTATTGGTGTATGACTCCCTAAAAGAGTAGTGTTTGAACTTAAAAATTTCTCTATATAATTTTTTGCTAGCTGTGCAGCATCTTCAATACTAAAACCTAGTGCTAAGTTACTTGCTATAGCAGATGATAAAACACAGCCACTACCATGTTTTGGAGAAGCATCTTTTTTTTTCGGTTCGATATTTAATTGCACAATCTTGTTGTAATACAATTGATCTAAACCTATAGTATCTGTGCGATGTCCTCCTTTTAAATAAAGATTTGTTTTACTACTAATATGTTCTATTGTTTCCTCAATTGATTTTTTAGGATATAGGTTTTGAATTTCTTCATAATTTGGAGTTATTAAATAAACTTTATCTAAAATGGTATTCAATACATTTAAATCATCTCCATTATGAAAATTAAAGCCAGTACTTGCTTTTAGTATCGGGTCCAATACGATTTTAATTCTAGAGTTTAATACTTTTAACTTATTGATTATCATTAAAAGTGAAGTCCAATTTTGAACAACACCAATTTTAACAACCTCAATATCAAACCGTTCAAATAAAACTTCTATTTGATGTAATATTATTTCAGTATCTACCCAATGAGAATCTATAAAATCTACATCGTTTTGAACTGTTACTGTAGTGCATACTGATAAACCATATAAGCCATAAGCTTGAAAAGTTTTTATATCTGAAGTTAACCCTGCGCCGCTTGAAGGGTCAAAACCAGCAATTGAAAGTATGTACTGATGTGTATCCAATTAAATATTGCTTCTTTTTTTAGTAAAATAGTTTTTCATGGTTTTAAAATTGGCAATAGGAGCAGAACTATTCCAAATTCCTCCTAAAACACCCACACCTTGAAATCCTAATTTTGTATATTCTGACAGGTTTTGTATTGTAACCCCTCCCATTCCTATAATTTTCTTATCAATACCATTTACATTAAAACCTTTTCCTCTGTATCCTTCTTTAGAAATAGAGGAAAAAACGGGGCTCAATAAATGATAATCAAACTCAAAATCGCATTTAACTAATTCTTCAGGTTTATGAAAAGAGCTACTAATCGTTTTACCAAACATATTTAATTCTTTAAAATAATTGCTAGGAATATCTAGATAATCACGTCTCTTTTGTTCTTGAAAATGTATTCCTTTTAGATTATATTCATTGATTAGCTCATGAAAAAAATGTACTATAATTCTATTGTGATATTTTGAGTCGATTTGATTTAAATATTCACAATGTTCTTCATAACTTTTCTCTGGTTTCCTTAGATGATAGAATTCTAAACCTGCTTCAAAAAGTCGATCTAGAATTTCTATTTCATCTTTAATATCTTTTTCGGGAGCTATAAGTACAATCATTATTTATAAATATACTTCTGATCCTTTTTCTTTAAACTCACGAGATTTTTCTTCCATTCCTTTTTGAATAACTTCATCATTAATAATCTCATTTTTAGCGGCAAAATCTCTTACTTCCTGAGAAATTTTCATCGAACAGAATTTTGGTCCACACATCGAACAAAAATGAGCGATTTTTGCACCATCTGCTGGTAATGTTTCGTCGTGATATTCCCTTGCTAGTTCTGGATCCAAACCTAAATTAAACTGATCTTCCCATCGAAACTCAAAACGAGCCTTGCTTAATGCATTATCTCTATGTTGTGAACCTGGATGACCTTTTGCTAAATCTGCAGCATGTGCAGCAAGTTTATAGGTAACTACTCCAGTACGTACATCATCTTTATTAGGCAATCCTAAATGTTCTTTTGGGGTTACATAGCATAGCATTGCACAACCATACCAACCAATCATCGCAGCACCAATACCTGATGTAATATGATCGTATCCAGGAGCAATATCTGTAGTTAAAGGGCCTAATGTATAAAATGGCGCTTCATCACAGACTTCAATTTGCTTTTCCATATTTTCTTTAATCATATGCATTGGTACATGGCCTGGTCCTTCTATAAAACATTGCACTTCATGCTTGCGAGCAATTTGTGTTAGCTCTCCTAAGGTTTCTAATTCTGCAAATTGAGCTTCATCATTAGCATCGGCTACAGAACCTGGTCGCAATCCATCCCCAAGAGAAAAAGCGACATCATACGATTTTAAAATTTCACATATATCTTCAAAATGTGTATATAAAAAACTTTCTTTATGATGTGCCAAACACCATTTAGCCATAATAGAACCTCCGCGAGAAACGATTCCTGTTACTCGTTTTGCAGTCATTGGTACATATCTTAACAATACTCCTGCATGAATGGTAAAATAATCTACTCCTTGTTCTGCTTGTTCTATTAATGTGTCACGAAAAATTTCCCATGTAAGATCTTCAGCAACACCGTTCACTTTCTCTAAAGCCTGGTAAATAGGAACGGTACCTACAGGTACTGGAGAATTACGTATAATCCATTCTCGTGTTTCGTGAATATTTTGCCCTGTAGATAAATCCATAATATTATCAGCTCCCCAGCGACAAGCCCAAACTGCTTTCTCAACCTCTTCTTCGATAGAAGATGTAGTTGCTGAGTTTCCAATATTAGCATTTATTTTCACTAAGAAGTTTCGACCTAAAATCATAGGTTCTGCTTCTGGATGATTAATATTTGAAGGAATTACTGCGCGACCTCTAGCAACTTCAGAACGTACAAATTCTGGAGTGATTTTTTCTGGAATAGAGGCTCCAAAATGTTCTCCTTTATGTTGCTTTTTTATTTGAATCATCTCATCAATTCGTTGATTTTCACGAATAGAAATATATTCCATTTCTGGAGTTATAATTCCTTTTTTAGCATAATGTAATTGTGTTACGTTTTCTCCTTTTTTTGCGCGTAATGGTTTTTTTAAATGTTCAAAACGCATATGGTCTAAGCGTTTATCATTTAAACGTTCATTGCAATATTGAGATGTAAATTCATCTAGTTGTTCTACATTATTACGTTCTAAAATCCACTGTTCACGAATTCTTTCTATACCTTTATGTACATCAATTTCTTTATTTGGATCTGTATAAGGGCCAGAAGTATCATATACAGTTACAGGTTCATTCGGTATTAATTTTCCTGATATGGAATCTTTAGTATCGCTCAGGGAGATTTCACGCATAGCTACTTTTATTTCTGGGTGAATTTTTCCGGATACGTAAATCTTTTTTGAATTAGGAAAAGGTTGTCTAGAAATTTTTCCTTGCTTTGGTGCTGTGTCCTTATTTTTCATTTTTAAGTGTATGAAATATTATTATTTTACTTGTTAGATACTACTCTCTAACCTCCCTGTGTTGCTTGAATTATTAAAATGTTATCTTTATTAGAAAAACGATATTCTTTCCATTGTTCTTTAGGTATAATCTCTCGATTAACGGCAATGGCAATTCCATCAGAAGAAGAGTTAACCTGTTTTAATAATTGTAACAAATTATTATTTTCTTCAATATCTACAGGTACTTCATTTATGTAAATAGTTATCATTATATATAAATTTATAATTGTAACTATTAATAAAAAATACTTTTGAAATATGTATATTTAATCAAACACACATCATTATGAAAAAGAATGAACATATCTTAAAAATATGTTTTCAACTTTTCCCTTCGCCGGTACTAACCGCATCAGGTTCAAAGAGTATAATCTCAGTTCCTAAGCATAGGAACACCTCTAAAGTTACATAGCAAAAATATTGAAAAATATTTTTAATACATTCTTTTTCTGATATTATTACTCCTAATTAAAAATAGAGAAGGTTTATTGAAAAATATTTTTAATTATTCTCTCATAAGTTACATAGGGAAGCACATTTATATAATTAGAATAATTTATTCGCGTATGTCTTCAATAAAGTCAGTAGGGTTTAATTGATCTTTAGGTAAAAATCCTTTAGTAATTAGTACTAATCCACAAATTATTAAAATAACTCCTAATAACTTTTTTACTTTTAAAATACGATGTGGAGTTAATTTTCTTTTTAATTGTTTTGCTAGTAGTATTTTAAAAATATCTGTTACAAAATAAGAAAGAACCATTGTTCCAAAAAACACATAAAATCTATTGATATCATTTTCTAAAGTTGGTCCAATGACAATAATAATTCCTAGCCAAAAAACTAAAACACCTATGTTTATAAAATTAAGCAAGAATCCTTTTACAAATAGTCCTAAATAATTGGTTTTTTTAAATTCCAATTCACTTGCATTTTCAGTCCCTTTCCTTGTTTTTTTTAAAAAAATAATAACCCCATAAACTGTAATTATCATGCCTCCAAAAACAAATAAACCTGGTTGATTACTTAAGTTTTCAAGAAGTTGAAAACTACTAAAATATGCTATGCCTATAAAAAAAATATCAGCTAAAATAACTCCAAAATTAAAAGCTAGTGCAGCTCTAAAACCTTTTGTAGCACTGGTTTCTAGGAGTACAAAAAATACAGGGCCAATCATAAAGCTTAAAAAAAAGCCTAAGGGAATTGCTGTCTGTATATCGTCTAACATATGGTTATATAGTAATAATGCTGAATTAAAATTCAGCATTATTTTTTCATGATAAACAAATATAACAAAACAAGCAGTAAGTTTTACTTAAATAAAAAAGACTTTATATTAATTATTTCATCCTTTTTACTCGTCCTCCTATAATGCGGTTTTCTTTAATAGTTTTAGGGTCTCCGTATACATAAACATCTCCACCTGCTCTTATATTAACATCAACTAATTCTGTTGCATTTACTTCTGCTTCTCCGCCTGCTCTTATAGCTACTTTAACAGTTTCTGTTTTTACTTCTTTAGTTTTACTTACCCCTCCTGTATTAATAGATATATCTTGACGTTCTGCTTTCCCTTTTACTTCAACTATGCCTCCTGTTACAGCTTTAATATTTAAATATTTTACATTTACAGGTATTTCAATTTTTCCACCTTCTTGACTTTTTAAATCAACTTCATATTGTTTAATAACATCTTCAGAAAAAATAACTGCTCCTTCATTAGCATCAATAGTTTCAATATTTGTATAATATAATGCTACTGTTGTATTATTACCATCAAACTTTTCTTTAAGTTTCATTTTTATTTTAAGCTTTCCATTTTTGTTAATTACAACAACATCTTCGCTATTTTTTCCTGAAATAACTACTTTGTCTTCTTTTGATTTAATTAATTCTACTTCAATTAAATCATAGACTTTAACTTCGGTAAACTCTCCTATTGTTTTTTCTATATCATCGTTTTGAGCCACTAAAGAGGTTACAAATACAAGTGCTAGAATTGAAAATATATGTTTCATTTTTGTTCGTTTTTTATAGTTTTTTGTTCGTTTTGATACACTATAACAATAACTATTCCTTTTTTTATTTATTGTTGTATTAAGCTACTTTTACAGCTGTTCCTGTAACTGAGATAATTAGTGCAGTTGAATTTGCTATCGGCTCTATATCTATCTTGATTCCTACAATAGCATTAGCATTCATTTTTTTAGCATTTTCTGTTAGTTTTTGAAATGCTTCTTCTTTTATTTCATTAATACTAGTTCCTAAAGAATCATAGTACTTATCAAGCTTAAAAGTAAATGATGCTTTTCTATTATTAACAGAAACCCCAGTTACAATTCCTAAATAATCTTGTATTTTATATCCTTCTATAGAATTTGTTGTCGTTAATATCATATTTTTAATATCGATTTGTTTTGAACCCTAAAATTAAAATATCTCTATCATATATAAACAGATTGTTACAACTTTATTTTTTATTAAAATCTTACGACGGCATTCTTCTTTAATTTTCTGATTTTCCTATTAAATGAAAATCTAAGTGTTTTTTCACTAAATCAGTTTGTTTAACTTTAACAATAACCTCATCTCCTAATTGATACATATTCTTAGTTTCTTGACCTATTAAAGCATATTCATCTTGATCAAAAGTATAATAATCATCTTTTATATCTCTAATCCTAACCATACCTTCACATTTATTTGTAATAATTTCAACATAGATTCCCCAGTCTGTCACTCCAGATATAACTCCTTTAAATTCTTCATCTTTATGATCTTGCATGAATTTAATCTGCATATATTTTATAGAATCTCTTTCGGCTTTTGTAGCCAAATTTTCCATATTAGATGAATGAGAACAGCGTTCTTCAAAAACTTCTTCATTGGCAGATTTACCTCCATCTAAATAATATTGTAATAAACGATGTGCCATCACATCAGGATAACGTCGAATAGGCGATGTAAAATGGCTATAATAATCAAAAGCTAATCCATAATGCCCAATATTATTAGTTGTATATTCAGCTTTACTCATGGTACGAATAGCAAGTGTATCAACTAAATTTTGCTCTTTTTTACCATTAACTTCTTTTAGCAAACTATTTAAAGATTGTGTTGTACTTTTTCGATCTCTAAAGTCTAGCTTATATCCAAAACGTCCTACTATATTTTGTAATGCTGCCAACTTTTGATCATCTGGCTCGTCATGAACTCGATATACAAATGTTTTTTTAGGATTTTGTTTTCCTATAAATTCTGCTACTTTTTTATTAGCTAACAACATAAACTCTTCAATTAGCTTATTAGCATCTTTAGATGTTTTAAAATATACACCTATTGGATTTGCTGTTTCATCTAAATTAAATTTAACTTCTACTTTATCGAAAGAAATAGCGCCTTCTCCCATACGTTGTTTTCGCATAATTTTAGCGAGTTCATCAAGTTTTAAAGTAGCATTTGCAATTGCTTGATCTGTTTTATATGCCTTTCCTGTTAAAGATACACCTGCTGGAATGTCATTACTTTTATTTTCAATAATAGCTTGTGCTTCTTCATAAGCAAAACGCGCATCACTATACGTTACTGTACGTCCAAACCACTGATTTTTTATTTGTGCTTTATCATTAATTTCAAATACGGCTGAAAATGTATATTTTTCTTCATGTGGTCGTAATGAACAAGCATTGTTTGAGAGTACTTCTGGAAGCATAGGTACTACACGATCTACTAAATACACCGATGTAGCACGTTCATAAGCTTCATCATCTAAAATAGTTCCTTCTTGGACATAATGTGATACATCTGCAATATGAATTCCAATCTCATAATTTCCATTTTCAAGAACTTGAAAGGATAATGCATCATCAAAGTCTTTAGCATCCTTAGGATCGATTGTAAACGTTAATACGTTACGCATATCACGACGCTTTTTAATTTCTTCTTCTTGTATTGATGTATCTAGTTTATTTGCATACTCTTCTACTTCATGAGGAAATTCATAAGGTAATCCATATTCAGCAAGTATAGAATGAATTTCTGTATTATGTTCTCCTGGTTTTCCTAAAACTTTCAGCACTTTACCAAATGGAGAATCTGCTTTTTCTGGCCAATCGTCAAGGCTTACTAATACTTTATCACCTTCTTCTGCTTTATTTATTTTATTTAGCGGTACAAAAATATCTGTATGCATTTTATGACTATCTGCAATCACAAATGCATAATTTTTATGAATTTGAATGACACCTACATAATCATTTTTTGCTCGTTTTATAATATTTGTTATTTCACCTTCAAGCTTACCTTGTTTACGTCGTTTATAAACATATAATTCTACTTCATCTCCATTTAGAGCTTTGTTTGTATTATTTGAAGCTATAAAAATATCATCTTCAAACGCATCTGTAATTACATAGCCAGACCCTCTAGCTGAGGCATCAAAAATACCAGTAAAATATTCTGAAGTTATTATGGCTTTAAATTTACCACGATCTACTTGTTCAATTTCTTGTTTAGCAGCTAATTTGTGTAGCGTTTTTATAATTTGATTGCGACTACTGGCATCATTAACTCCTAATTTTGCTGCTATTTGTTTGTAGTTGAAGGTTTGGTTTCTATCTTTTTTTAAAATACTTAGAATTGTATTTGTTAAGTTAGAAATCTTGTTAGATGATTTCTTTTTTTTCTTTCTTGTCATTTATTTCTTCTTGTTTTCATCATGATGAAAACTTATTTATTAATTCTTCTTAAAATGTATTGATTTTTTAAATGTTCGGTCGAACTAAAATTCATAGGAAGTGGATTTAAAATAGGATGAATTCTTTTAAATCAATCTTTTAAGATTAGTGCAAAGCTACACTTTTAATATTAAATGAATGTTTTGCTTATGTTATTGATTTCAATCTTCATTAAAACAGTTTATCGATTTATTCTTGTTTTAATCTAATTAACGTATAAAATAAACTTAATCTATTGATAATCAAATGTTAATTATGTAATTCAATAATAGATTACACGTCATATATTAAAATTATATAAAAGGTAGGGCTTTCTATAGTTTATCTGTTATATATATAGTAAACAAAAAACGTTATGAAAAAAATAGTTAAAAAATTATCTAAAGTAATTAAGGTTATACATCGTTATTTAGAAGAGTTAGGACGAGCTACAAATTATGCTATGAATAGATAAATTGTTTTTTAATCTACAATAATTTGTTTTGTAGTTTTTCCTTTATCAGTAATTACTTCTACATAATAATTACCAGAAGTTAATTTACTTAAATCAACTCTATTTATAGTTTGAGTTTGTAGCATTTGACCAAGAGTATTATAAATATTTACTTTTTCTAAGATAGAACCTTGATTTAATTCAATATTTATAATATCTGATGTTGGGTTAGGATACATCACAAAGTTTTCTAATTCAAAATCATTTATTGATAAAGTAGTAGATAAATCAAAAACTCTAGCATAGCCTACATCTCCATTATTTCCTTCAGATCCTATTATCAAAGTAGTTCCATCTGAAGACAAACTCACAGTTCCTGAAAAATCATCAGCAGCTTCTCCATTAATATCATTACCTATTTGTTCCCATAAATTTGTAGATATATTAAATTCATAAATTCTTACGTGACCTGAATCTAAACCTCCATCACTATTAAAAAAAGAGCCTATAGCAATCACATTACCATTAGCAGATAAATCAACACTTTCTCCAGATAAATCATCTGCTGCTTCTCCATCTATATCTTGCCCAATTTGAATCCAAGTATCTAATTGATTTTCATAGACTCTTACATGACCAGAATCTATACCATTCACTCCATCATTATCACCAGCTCCAATTGCAATTATATTACCATCAGCAGATAAACTTATACTAAAGCCTGAAAAATCATCAGCAGCTTCTCCATCAATATCATCACCTATTTGTTCCCATAAGTCTGTAGATGTATTAAATTTATAAATACGTACATAACCAGAGTCATCTAAATTACCTATATCTGCTCCTATTGCTACTATACTACCATCTGAAGATAATGATACACTTTCTCCAAATAAATCAAGTTCGTCAGTTCCATCTAAATTTTGACCGATTTGAGTCCAGACTCCTAATTGATTTTCATAAACTTGAACTCTTCCAAAGTCAATTTCAGTTAAACTTCCATTGTCACTATTAATACTACCAATAGCTAATATGGTTCCATCATCAGATAAACTAACAGAATTCCCAAAAGTATCTCCCGATTCTTGTCCATTAATATCACTTCCTATTTGATTCCAAATATCATTTACATTATCATATTGAAAGATCCTTACATATCCTTTATCACTTTCATCTGCACCAATTGCAATTATATTGCCATTAGCAGATAAACTTATGCTATTTCCAAATAAATCGCCTACATTATCTCCATTAATATCATTACCTATTTGATTCCAAATTCCTGATTGATTTTCTAAAATACGAACGTATCCAGGCATAGTAGGATTAATATCAAAACCAGGTGCGCCTATTGCAATTATAGTACCATCAGATGATATTGCTGTTTTATTTCCAAATAAATCACCTATGTTATCTCCATTAATATCATCACCTATTTGAATTTGAGAAAATGTTAATAAAGGGAATAATAGTAAAAATATAGCTCTTTTCATTTTAAAAAGTTGTTGGTTAAAAACAAAGTAAGTAAATACTTATTTTTAAACCAAGCTTTTTTCTCAAACTTAACTTATCCACATTTATATAGATATCATATTTCTTTTCTTTTAAAATTTAAAAAATAATGATGATTATAATAGCTTGTTAATTGTTAGTATAACTTTATTATGTTTTGCTTTGAAATTTATTTATCTTCTATTTAAAGAATAGATATAAACAAGTTATAAGTGTATTAAATCATTCATATTTAAAATTTTAATATACATTATTAACAATCCTTTATTTTATCAACTAACAAAATTATTTGAATAAAATATTGCCAGTTTTAGTGTTTACAACTATCATTTTATATTTAATAACTCATCAACTTTTTTTTTTATTTTTTTTAGGTTATTAAAATCTCATTTTGGATTATGACTTTTTTAATTAATAACAAAAAATAGTTTTAAAAAAGAGAGAATAGATATCAACATTTAATTAAGATAGTAATTCACAGTGATAAATATTTGTAAATTTGCATATAATAAAAGTACTCATAAAATATGAAAATTTCAATAGGTAACGATCACGCTGGAACAGATTATAAATTCGCTATTATTAAACATTTAGAAGCTAAAGGTTATACAATTAATAATTATGGTACAGATGCAAGTGATAGTGTAGATTACCCAGATTTTGTGCATCCTGTTGCAAATGATATTGATAATGAAAAAGTAGATTTTGGAATTTTAATTTGCGGAAGTGCCAATGGTGTAGCAATGACTGCTAATAAACATCAAGGTGTACGTGCTGGGATTTGTTGGACTAAAGAAATTACCGAACTTACTAGACAGCATAATAATGCTAACGTTATTTGTATTCCTGCACGTTACACAGCTATACAACAAGTTATACAAATGGTAGATGTTTTTTTAGAAACTGAATTTGAAGGTGGTCGTCATCAAAATCGTGTCGATAAAATAGCATTATCATGTTAATCACCTTTTAGTATTTATGATTACTATAGAGACTAAAACTTTTCAAGAATTAACAACTACAGAATTATATGATTTATTACAATTACGTAGTGATGTATTTGTAGTAGAACAAGACTGCGTATATCTTGATATTGATGGAAAAGATAAAAAAGCACTACATGTTATTGGTAAGAAAAATGATAAAATAGTTGCTTATACACGACTTTTTAAATCGGGAGATTATTTTGATAATGCAAGCATAGGTAGAGTAGTAGTTTTAAATTCTGAACGTACTCATAAATATGGATATGATATTATGAAAGCGTCTATAAAAGCTATTCATGATTTTTATAATGAAACGATTATAAAACTGTCTGCTCAAGTATATTTAAAGCAATTTTATAATAATTTAGGTTTTATTGAAACAGGAGAGGAGTATTTAGAAGATGGGATTCCGCATATTTTAATGCAATTAAATTAATCTTGTTCTGCAATATGAGTGATTTTTATCTCAACTCGTCTGTCAAGTTTTGGATCACCACCTAAAGGAAACTTTCTCTTTAAACCTTCAAACTTCATACGATTTCTCTTCACACCTTTTTCAGCTAAATAATCGTAAATAAATTGAGCTCTAGCGAGTGATAAATTTCTTTTTTTTGTTTTAGCATCCACAGCATCTCTTGTTCTATATGTACAACAAACATGGCCTTGTATTGTAAAATATATATTTTCTCGCTCTACTAAGATTTGCGCTATTTCTTGAAGTGTTTCTCTAGATTCATCTAAAATAGTACTAAACCCATTTTTAAATAAAATATTTTTTAAAGTAATTTTATCACCAACATGAAGCTCTTTTTTTAAAACCTCAACAGTTTCATTAACTTTTTTTTTAACGACAACAAGTTCAGGAATTTCCACTTTGGGTTTGAGAGTAACTAGAATCTCAACTTTTCTATTTAATCCACGTACTAAATCAGTATTATTTGTATTTATAATTTTAAGTAATAATTCTCCTTTTCCATCTACATTGGTGATTATAGTGGAATCTATTTCATTTTTAATAAATAATCGTTTAATAGTGTTTGCACGTTGATTAGATAGTTTTAAATTATACGAATTGCTGCCTCTATCATCACAAAACCCAAAAATTGAAATCTTTCCTGCATCAATAGATTTTATACTATCTATAAAGATCATTAATCTATTTTGTTCAGTCTCTTTAACACTATAACTATCGGTGTCAAAATAGACATCATGTTTTATTTTATTTTGAGAAAATATAAAAACATGAATGAAAAAGAATAAAATAAAGGGGCTATTTTTCATCTTTAAAAGGTATAATTACCTATAAAGATAACAAATTTTAAAAACTCTTAAAAAGAGAATAGTTTTACTATTAATTTAAATATCCTCTATATCTTTTAGGATTAGCTAAAATGGCTTTTGCTGTATTTATCTCCTCATTGTTAGATAAGTAGTATTGATACAATCCTTCTCTGTAGAAATAACGTTTAATAATTTCACTTTCTATTAAACGCTTTAATTGTTCTTTATTAGCATCAATGGCTTTATTCTTTAAAGAGTTAATACTAGAGATAAGTTTATTATAATCACTAGAGAGTTCGTCTATTAACTCTTCTTCAGATGCAACTAACATTGCAGCGTCAATGGCTTTTTCAGTTTTAGTTTCAAAAGCAAAGTTGTTAGATTTTAAATAGGATTTGAATTTATTAAAGTCAGAATCAGAAAATTTAAAAGTATTAATATCTGAAACCGTGTTATTATAAAAATAATTAGTTGCGTAGTTAAAAATATAGTTGTCTTTTTCTACAGCTTTAGTTATGGTAGTAGGTTTAGAAAGCTCTATTTCTACATCAGGATTTACGCCTCCTCCATCAAAAACAGAACGTCCATTTTTAGTTTTAAATTCGTTGTAATTTTCTTGTTTTGTGAGTACAGCATTACCATCTTCGTCACGATTCCAGTAATCTAATGCTTGAATACAACGCCCTGAAGGTGTGTAATATCTCGAGATAGTAATTTTTAATTGTGTTCCATATGTTAATGGTTTAGGACGTTGTACGAGCCCTTTACCAAAACTACGAGAACCAATAATAACTGCACGATCTAAATCTTGTAATGACCCTGAAACAATTTCACTAGCAGAAGCACTTCCGCCATCAATTACAACAACTAAAGGAATTTGAGTATCTATAGGCTCTTTTGTTGTGCGATACGCTCTATTATATTTTTGAACTTTAGATTTTGTAGTAACAACCAACTCGCCTTTAGGAACAAATAAATTTACAATATTTATCGCTTCTATTAATAAACCTCCAGGGTTACCTCTTAAATCTAAAATAATACGTTCTGCACCACCAGCTTTTAATTCTTTTAAAGCATCTGCTGTTTCTTTTGAAGCCTTGTTATTAAATCGAGATAGAGCAATATAACCTGTTTTATCATCTACCATATCAAAAAGAGGTACCGCTTTTACCTCAACTTCTTCTCTTGTTATGGTTGCTGTATTTGTTTTTCCTTGTCTTAAATAAGTAACATTTACTTTAGATCCAGCTGAACCTCGTAATAAATCGCCTGCATTATCTTTAAAATCTGCAATTACAATATTTTCTACTTTAATAATTTCATCACCAGCTTTTAGGCCTGCTTTATCAGCAGGGTAATCTTTATAAGGTTCAATAATTACTAATTTATCCTTAAGTGTT
The DNA here is from genome assembly GCA_003443635.1 of Flavobacteriaceae bacterium. Classification (NCBI taxonomy): domain Bacteria; kingdom Pseudomonadati; phylum Bacteroidota; class Flavobacteriia; order Flavobacteriales; family Flavobacteriaceae; species Flavobacteriaceae bacterium. The sequence continues at coordinate 391,970 of CP031964.1, forward strand.
TTTACATTAGCGCCAATACCTGTATAATCTCCAGTGTTATTAATTCGTGCAGCTTCAACATCTTGTTCATTTAAAAATGTAGTATATGGATCAAGATCTTTAAGCATATTTTTAATAGCTGTATCCATTAAATCTCCAGGATTAGTTTCATCCACATAATTCATATTTAACTCCTTAAATAAGGTTGTGAAAATTTCTATTTGCTTTGCTATTTCAAAAAAATCAGTTTTAAAAGCAGTTCCTGTGAAAAGAATTGTAATTGCCAAAACAGGAATTATAACTCTTTTTTTAATTAATTTTTTCATTCTATAATATGTTTTTTGTTTGAGCTTCTTTTTTAGAAAATTTCTCAAACAATAATTTCATTTTTGATTCGATTTGATGAAACTCAAATTTTTCTTTTCCAATGTACAAAATCATAAACGCATACTGTGTTGTAATGTTGTTAAAATATGAGGCTTTGTTAAGCCGATATGCTTCTCTTAACAATCGTTTAATATGATTTCTATCTACTGCAGTTTTAAAATTTCTTTTTGAAACAGAAACCCCTGTTTTTGCTATAACAGGATCTTCAAAAGAAATAGATTTATAGACTAAACGGAGAGGGTATACAGAAACGAACTCTCCTTCAGAAAATAGCTTATCAATGAGTTTTTTACTCTTTAGCTTTTCCGTTTTTTTATAAGTCTGTTTCATATACAAAGCAAAGGTAATGCTATAAAAACAAAAACCACCTAATCGAAATCAAGTGGTTTTGAAGTTTTATAGAATAAGATTTTTTATTTTTTTACAATTACTCGATGAATTTCTTCAGTATCACCAGTAATGATTTGCAAAAAGTAAATACCATCTTTGAGATTTTGTATATTCACGTTCTTTAAATTACCAGTCTGCTTCTGTTTTATTACATTTCCTGTAAAATCGTAAATTTTTATTTGAGTAATATCTTTAGTTTCTTTTTTGTTATTCTTTTTATTATCACTTCCGTTTGTATTTATACTAAAGCTTGTATTTTGAATACTAGAAACATTTAATGTATTTATGCTTTGTGTATTTGTTATATTATTACTTTCACCATCAATTTCTGCAATGTTAAACTCAAATGACCCTGGATTAGGAAATACTGCAAAATCAAAACCTTCTTCATCACCAAAACCACCTCCAACACTACAATCTAAATATTCTACTTCAAACCCAAACCAATCTGAAGTCCCACAAGAGTTTGTTATTCTGGCTTCAAATACATAATACCCAGGAGAAGGAATAAAAGTAATTTCCCCTGAATCTGAAACAAAAGGAGATGAGGTGTAAACTACATTTAAACTTGGAAATCTTAATAAACGATATTGATAATTAACATTGGCTATTTTAGGGTAAATATCATAGGTATTTCCATTATGACTTGTGCAAAAATAACCTTCTTCTCCTATACCATTTGCAAAACTTATATTATCAACAAATCGCTGTCCTACAAACACTCGTTTAGTAACCGCTATGTTTCCGCATTTAGCACCATTATCTCCAAAAACAAGAGATAAGGTTACATAACCTGCATTAGAACCTGTTTGGTTTAATGTAATATTTGGCGTTCCATTCCCAGAAATAGTAGCTATAGAGCTTCCTTCTGTTATAACCCAATTATAAAATGATGCCCCATTTGCTACCGAGAATGATGCATTATTACAAACTTCGTCTGGTCCAGATATCCCAGTATTAGAGCATATAAAACTACAATCAAAAACTTCGATTGTAGGATCTGTGTCCAATTCTTCTGCCAGCCAATCGCCATTTAATCTGTTAAAAGTAATATGCCTTTCGTTAATTGTAGAGGTATTAAAAGATGTTGTAAAATTATCAAAAGGAATTGCCTTATTTCCTGTTGGTGGGTTTGCTGCTGTATATATCTCATTATAATCATTACCATTAAGTGCTGTAGAATTACTTCCAACATCTAAAGCACTCGCTGCTGGAATAAAATCGAAATTTGGGTTTAAATCTACTGTTAGTCCAAGACGCCCTAAAATACCACTTTCAAAAACATCAATGTTTTCAAAATCCTGTAAAGCTGTATTTACTCCCCCAGGAAATGAATCGAAGGGTAACGTATTCGATGGCGAATTAAATGAACGTTCAGTAATGGTAATATTTATAGGGATTAAAAACAAAAGTGTTTTTCTTATACTAATTTTTCCAAAATAAGATTGATTTGTGCCACTACTGGGGTAAGCATTAATTCTAAAATCTAAATTAAAACGACTCCCTCCTGGAAGGATACCAATTAAAAACCCAGCTTCGTCAAACAATACAGAAGTTAAAATTGCCGCGAAAGCGCCAAGCCCAGTAAACGATAATGCCAAACCTCCTAAAAAACTCGTTCTTCCAAATCCATCTAAAGTAAACAAGCGCTCGCCTGCAGAGATTTCTTGAGGTGCTGCACAGTGGCTGGCATTACTAATTGCTATATTTCTGGTTTGTTGTGGGTACCCCAATGTTCTGAGTTCGTTTTGCCATGCATTATGGAGTGAGTTGTCTACTGCAAAATTACTGTTTACATTATTTATTAATAATTGCCTGGTTGCTGGTGCATCTAACAAATCTCTAATTGTATTTGCACTCATACCCCCGGAAGCTAGATCTATTACAAAGTTAAGTGGAGTGCCTATAACTTGATCTACAAGATGTCGCGACATATACAAAGCACCAATAGGCACATTAGCCCCTTGATGTGGCGCATCGTGACTTATATACAAACCCGTGTCGTGAGACTCACTACGATTTTCCATATCCCGTAGGGCATAACGCGCGACCAAACCTCCCATACTTTGCCCCAATACCACGTTAGGAGTGTTAGTTACTTTATTGGCATTTACCCAATTTATAACCGCCTGTAATACAAAGGCATTGCGTTGTATAAAATCGGTACCATTATCCCAGTTAACATATACAATATCATAAGCTTCTGTTGTATTGTTGGTGATTAGGTTTCTTAATTGATCACCTCCTGAATTATTTACACTATTGAAAAAGGTTTGAATATCCGTATCTCCTATACGCCCCCTATCTGCCATTAGTTCAGTATCAAAACCTTCTGCCACAATTAAAGGCTTACGCAATTCGCATTGGTTATTGCTATATGCAATCTGTAATGTCGCCGTGCCTAATTGCCCGGAAAAGGCACGTGTAGCTATAATATTTTGCAATTGTACACCACAAGTTGAGTTGGCACCTTGAATACTTTGTAAAACTTGAGATTGCGATGCTGTAATATTAATGTTTTGACGGCTGTATTTATACTGCCCATTACTTAATCGTACCCGATAGGTCCAGATGTATGTGCCAGCACTAGTATAAGTTGCATTTGCAGATGCACCATTATTAAGGGTTTTATAACCTGTACCGTTCCCTAAATCGACTTCAATATTGGTAATACTGGCATTGGTATGCCATAGTGTGGTTGGTAAGGATACTGAAACACTGGAACGATGTATGGTTTGTGTAGGTGTAGTAATGGCAAATACCGTTTTAGTTTCGTAAGGGTTTTGCCATTGCCCAAAAATATATTTATCGTCATACCTGCTTATTCCACCTCCTATTATAATGGGAAAACTAGGGTCGTTTAAATCTGGAAACTCATCATCTTCGATAGGAAAACCTCCTCCACCAGATACTATTTGTATTTTATTTGTTGCTAAGGCATCACTTCTAATTTTAGAGTAATTAAAATATAAGCCACTTAAAATAAGCGGAGCTGTAGCGCTTCCTTTATTGGTATCGTTTTGTTGTTTTTGCAATGTTTGCCACTCATCATTTTCTGCAATAGGTGCCACTATGCCCGGTGTACCCAATACAGTACAAGACGATACTATGGTATTATAGGTTTCGAGATACATCGACTTACTGGTATGATTATCGTTACGTAATACCCCATCGTATTTGCTAATGTCTATAAACTCAATACCATAATCCAATAAGATATTATGTGGAATTCTGTTTTTTTCGAGAAGACTAAACCTATCCTCTATCTCTGTGGCTAAGGTTGTATTAACGGTTTGTCCTACCAAATAAAAGTTAATAAACAAAAAGAATACAACAAGTAATTTAAATTTATAGTTATGTTTTAATAACTGATTGCTATTTTTTTTGATTCTAGTTAAAGGAGTTACATTGTAAAAAGATTTCATAATTTTGAACATTGTTTGTGTTAGACATTATTTTTTATGTTTAGCATTTTAAGAACCGTTTTGTTGCAGCAAAGCGGTTCTGTTTTTTTTATTAAGTTTTAAGTGGTATATCTTAGGTCGAAACGCCCTTCGGTGATTCTAATTTCATTGCCCTCATCGTCCAATACTGTAAATTCAAAAGTACCAGAAATGATAAAGTTTTCGGGATCAAAATTGGTAATCGTTAACCTGCCTGGGCTGGAAGGATTGGGAGAGGTATTTAAAAAAAGCCCTCCTCCTAACCTATATTCTGCAAAAAAATTACCAGAAGCAAATTCTATTAACTCATAGGTTTGCCCTTCTTCTATAGGGTTCACATCAATCCCACCAAAATTAATTGAACGCATTATAGGTACATCACCCCTTTGCGACGCTGAAATGCTTAATGTAAATGCAAAATTCACATTTTGGTAAAATGCACGTGGTACACCTTGTCCAAATCTATCGGGTGTAAACACTTCGCCATTAATTAAACAGGCAAAGGTGCCTTCGCCGGTTTGTGTGGGTGGTGGGAGCTGGTCTACAGGAGCTACATTATCGTCGTCATCTTTACAGGAAGCGCTTAACAAAAGCATACATAAGGTTATTAATTTTAGAGTTTTCATAGGTTTTTATTTTAAGTTGTATATCTAAGGTCAAAACGTCCTTCTGTTATTCTAATTTCATTGCCTTCATCGTCCAATACAGTAAACTCAAAAGTGCCAGAGATGATAAAATTGTCTGGATCAAAATTGGTAATGGTTAATCTGCCTGGGTTTATAGAATTTGTTTCTGTTCTCAGGACGAACCCTCCCCCTAATGTATATTGTACAAAAAAGTTGCCAGATTCAAATTCTACTAAATCATAAGTTGTTTCTTCTAAAGCATTTACATCTAATCCTCCTAAATTGAAAAACTTTGTTTCTTCTCCGCCACCCGAAGATGCAGAGATACCAAGAGTAAATGCAAAATTTACATTTTGGTAAAATGCTCGCGGTACGCCTTGCCCAAACCTGTCGGGTCTAAACACTTCGCCATTAATAAGGCAGGCAAAGGTACCTTCGCCGGTTTGTGTGGCTGGTGGTAGGCGGTCTACAGGAGCTACATTATCGTCGTCATCATTACAAGAAGTGCTTAACAAAAGCATACATAAGGTTATTAATTTTAGAGTTTTCATCTTAACTTAAATTTTAAATTAGTATGATTTACTAGACTAGATATAATTTGTTATTGTAAAGCTTTACAATAATTAAAATACTATTAATAAAAATGTAGGGATCTATTTTAATAGTGGAAAATAAAACTATAGAAAATAGTTTTTATTAAAAATATTAATAATAAATGTATGAAAATATTTGACATTATTTTTATGAATATTCTGATTGTTATAAAATTTTAACAGTTAAGTAATACACTTCGAAATTAACCTTGTTTTAGAAAAGAAATAAAAAACAAAAAACCACCTAATTTTGATTAGGTGGTTTTTAATCTAATAAAGAAATAATCTTTTTTCTCTTTTTACTTATTGTAATTAAACTATAGTTTATTATTAGCTCGATCTACATCTGCCATCATTTGAGAAGGGTCAATTTCTACAGAAGCAATATTTTTAGAAGTTTCAAAAGAGTAAGAAGGATGAGTCCAAGCCCAATCTTTAAGAATTTTAGCAGATGTTGGTTTTTCACCGCGCATCATTTGTAATGGGATGTAAAAATCTTCTGTGGAACCATCCGTATATGTTACTGTAACATCTAATGGCATTGGCATTAAACCTATTCGTTCGAAAGAAACGGTTTTATTTTTTATACTTTTTACTGCATAATCAATAGTATTAGTAGTTTGGCCAAAATCGATTAAATACCAATCTAATTCAAAATCGGTAATACGTTCTGCTGTACGTACAATATCTAATGGTTTAGGGTGTTTAAACGAAAAATCTTTAAAGTATTTCTTAATTGTTTTTTTAAGATTATCTTCACCTATTACATAACCTAATTGTGCTAAAAATACTGCACCTTTACTATAGGCAGCTGTTGAATACGATCCGTTAAGAGCATAACGATCGGCATGTGTGGTCATTGGTTGTTCCAAACCAGAATTAGCTAAACGAATATAACCTCTATAAGATCCTGCAGATGGATTATCTACAGGAGCTTGTCTAAAAGTATTCATTGCTAAAGCAGAAATATAACTTGTAAACCCTTCGTCTAGCCATTCATGTTTTGCTTCATTAGAAGCTAATAAAAACTGAAACCAAGTGTGTGCCATCTCATGAGCTGTTACACCTAGTAAGCTATTAAAATTACGTTTCCCGGTAATTAATGTAGACATTGCGTATTCCATTCCACCATCACCACCTTGAATTACTGAGTATTGATCATAAGGATATTTCCCAACATTTTCTGAGAAAAACTGCATTAGTTTTACAGTAAGAGGTTGCAAATCTTTCCAGTTTTTTAAATACTCTTCAGATAATGATTTTTTATAGTAAAAATGAAGCATTGGTCCATTAGGAACCTGCATTGTATCATGAATATATTCTGGATCTGCTGCCCAAGTAAAATCATGAACATTTGGAGCAATAAAATGCATTGTCTTTTTATCACCTTTTACTTTAGGTTTACCTTGAAGATAACCAGATCCACCAACAACATAATCTTTATCAATTGTTAATTTAACATCAAAATCTCCCCAAACACCATGAAACTCTCTTCCTATATATGGATCTGCATGCCAGCCCTCAAAATCATATTCTGCTAATTTAGGGTACCATTGCGTCATTGATAAAGCTACACCTTCAGCATTATTTCTTCCAGAACGACGGATTTGAACAGGAACTTGTGCATCAAATTCCATTTTAAAAGTTACTTTTTCTCCTGGTTGGATAGGTTTATTTAGCTTTACTTCTAATATGGTTCCGACAGTTTCATAACTAATTGCAGTACCATTTTGAGATAAAGCATTTACTTTTATAAAACCAACTTCATTAGGCTGAAGTTTACTTATACGATCTCTTACTCTTCCATCAGGATCTGCAATAGTACGAGAACGTACATCCATTTCACTACCTGGTTGAAATGCATTAAAATATAAATGATAATATACTCTATTTAATACATCAGGAGAGTTATTAGTATAAACTAAAGTTTGCTTTCCTTTGTATTGATAATTGTTAACATTCATATCAATTTCCATTTTATAATCGACATGTTGTTGCCAATAACCCGCATTAACGTGTTGTTGTGTTGTTTTTCTAGATTGCAATGCACTAACATTTGTAAATGAAGAAAGTAGTAATGCAATACTTAATGAAATAAAAATCGTTTTTTTCATATCTGTTATATTTGTTTTTTAGCTATTTGAGAGGCTAATATTAATGCGTTATATGCATTAACTATTTTACCTGATTTTGATAAAGTTTGAAAAGGTCTTACATCGTTTGCATCGCCTCCAACTATTACTTTTGTTGTAATAGGAAGTCCAGAATCTAATATAATTTGTTTGACTTGTCTAGCGGATAACTCTGGGTAAAACGAACGAATTAAAGCAGCTACACCTGCAGTAGCTGGGGCTGCCATAGAAGTTCCTCCAATGGTTTCGTATGTGTTTTCTGGAAATGTGGAATATATTTCACCTCCAGGAGCAAATACATCTACATTGGCTTTTCCATAATTTGAAAACCCAGCAACAATGTTTGATCCATATTTTGGATCGAGAGCACCAACTGTAATTACATTGTTAGAGACTTCTTTACCGTTAATAACATCATTTGGAAAATTATCTTCAACATCAATATCTTTACTATCATTTCCTGCAGCATGAACAATAAGAACATCTTTTGATTCGGCATATATGTAAGCTTCTTTTACCCAATCGCTATGTGGCGAAAAATCTTTTCCAAAACTCATATTAATAATTTTAGCTCCATTATCCGCAGCATATCTTATACCAAGAGCAACATCTTTATCATATTCATCTCCATTAGGAACTACTCTAATAGACATAATCTTTACGTTATTAGCAACACCATTAACACCTTTTCCGTTGTCTCGTTCTGAAGCTATAATACCGGCAACATGACTACCATGGCTTTCCTCTTTCGTAGAAGGCTTTACATTTCCATTACCATAAAATTTTTGAGAAAAGTCATTTGGATTATCTCCTGTTTTTCTTCCTTTTAAATCTTTATTCAAATTATAGTCTAAACGATCTTTAATTTGATTTAATCCCGTAGTAAGTTGTTTTATTGTTTCTTGAACAGTACCAAGACCAAAACCATATGTTTGAGAAATAATACTTTTATGTTGTAATAAGGTCTGATCTGTAGTTTTTATAGCATTTACTTCATCTTTAGTATATTCTTTTTTATCTAAATGATCTGCAATTGCTTTATCTGAAGCGATAAGCACAGGTAGTATTTGACTTAATTGATTTTTCTGAGGAGTTAGAGATTGTATTTGTTCATCATAAGCGACTTTAGCTTTTGCATAGTTGGGATCGTTAGTATTACCACTAGCCAAAATCCTAGTAATCTCTAATTGTTCATTATAACCATCTCCTAAAAAGTTCCAACCATGAACATCATCTATGTACCCATTGTTATCATCATCTTTTTTGTTACCAGGAATTTCCTTTTTATTAACCCAAATAACATCATCTAAATCTTCATGGTCTATATCTATGCCAGAATCTATAACCGCAACGATGGTTGTTGTCCCTTTTTTCCCTTTAATAATTTCTGTATAAGCCTTATTTACACTCATTCCAGGTATGGTATCTTTTTCAAGGTCTAAATGTCCCCAAGTATGTTTCTCATTCTCGGTAAGTTCAGAAACTTTTATAGGAGTTTTGTCTATATTGGATATTGGTGTAGAAATAATAGGAGCAGTACTACCACACCCCGTAAAAAAAACAGCAATTGTAATGGGTAGTAATACTAATTTAATTCGCTTCATAATCTATTTTTTAATATTCTTTATTTAAAAATGTCTTTACAGGTATATGTGTTTTCTAAACGCACACCTTTTTCAGTATGTTTAACTGTAATAAGTTCATTATGGGCATCATGTTCTAAAAATAAATAGTAATTATTATTTGCTGCAGTATTTAAAAAAGATGCTTTTTCATCTAATGTTAAAAGGGGCCTTGTGTCATAACCCATAACAAATGGAATAGGTAAATGACCTACAGTAGGTAATAAGTCTGCCATAAAAGCGATGGTTTTATCTTTATAATGAATTAATGGAATCATTTGCTTTTCGGTATGACCGTTTGCAAAAAACACATCAAAACCAAGCTCCGAATTTCTAAGCACATCCTCATTAGGAGTATTTAAAAACTTAAGTTGACCACTTTCTTCCATCGGAAGAATGTTTTCTTTTAAAAAAGATGCTTTTTCTCTTTTATTAGGTTCTGTAGCCCATTGCCAATGTAGTTTATTACTCCAAAAGTGTGCATTTTTAAAAGCAACCTCATAACCTGTTCTATCTTTATTCCATTGTACACTTCCTCCACAATGATCGAAGTGTAAATGTGTCATAAATACATCAGTAATATCATCACGATGAAAACCGTATTGAGATAATGATTTATCAATACTATCATCACCCCATAAATGATAATACCCAAAAAACTTTTCAGATTGCTTATCACCCATACCAGTATCGATTAAGATTAACCTGTTTCCTTCTTCAATTAAAAGGCAACGTGCGGCAATGTCAATCATATTGTTTTGATCGGCAGGATTTGTTTTTTGCCATAGCGATTTTGGTACTACACCAAACATTGCTCCACCATCTAGCTTAAAACTTCCAGCATTTATAGGATATAAATTCATTAATTTAAATCTATTTTTCTTTTTGATCAGATGTAATTCGCATCAAGTTTGTAAAACTTTTTTAGAATACCAATTTCATAAGTTGAGCAAATTAATAAAACACTTGCAAAATATTAGTAGATGTTAAGATTATTTTGTGTTTTTAACTGCTTGTTATTGATAATAACACTTTTAAGATGTTTACCAAAGTGTAATAAAGATTTAATCTCCTTTACACTTGCCAGTCGTTCTTTACTATATACAAGAAGACTATTGCCATTAGACTCAATATGATAATAAGAATTACTTTCAAAAAAATGAACAAGTTCATTTGTGAAAAAGGTTTTAATTTCAAGTTCGTTTTCTCCAACTAAATAAAAACGTTTTGAGAAATCACTATAATCTTTTAAATTAATGTCTTTAGAACCTACAAGAATGTTTATTCTTTCTAAAAAACCTTCTCTATCTAATGAAAATTGAGGTATTGGTTTTAAAAGATCAATATGAAGCATGGTAGTTCTTATAACTTCTTTGGCAATAAATTCACCTTCAGAAAACTCAATATCAAATATATTTAAATTTGCTTGGTCATTAAATAATTGATTATATATATGGTTTATTTGTTTGGTTTTAAAAAATGTAAATCGCTCTAAAAAATTTATATCTTTTTGCTTGATAGATGTATAATTAAGCTTATAATCTATAGCCAATTCTTCTAAAGTAATTTGCCTTTTAGTAAGGTTGCTTTTAAAAATATGTGGGATAGGTAATAAACGCCTTAATGCAAAAGGATGTTTAGAATCTGTATCGTGCATATCTAGCCCCACGACTTCAAAATGCCCTCCTTTTTTAGTAAATAACTCTTGATAACTATTGAGGTTTTCCATTACTGTATGATCAACAAATTCGCACATAGAAAAATCTACAATAACATCTTTATCTTCAGGAATTGCGTCAAGCTTATATTTTAGTTTATTGTAATTTAAAAAACTGCAAAAGTGTTTAACGCTTATATAGTAATTATCTTTACTACCTTCTTCATTGAACATTAATACATTAGGCTTTAATATGTTTCTGAAAAACAATAAAAAACTTTTGTTTATAAAAACATGAATTATAAAAGTTGTAAAAACTCCTGTAGCAATTCCAGTAATTAAACCAACTTTTAAGGTAATAAAAAGCGTGACAAAAAATATAATAAGCTGTTCTCTACCAACATAAAAAATAGCTTTGATATTACCTGGAGAAGCAAGTTTATAACCGGTGAATACCAATATTGCCATTAACGCGGGAAGAGGTATTCGAGTGAGTTGCGTACTAAATAATAAAATAAAAATGACTAAAAAAGTAGCATGAAAAAAGTTAGAAGCTCTATTTGCTCCACCATTATTTACATTAACTGAGCTTCTGGCAATAACAGTAACTACATTTAGGCCGCCTAAAAACCCACTACCTATTGTAGCTAATCCTAAAGCCTTTATATCTTTATTAACATTAGATCTGCGTTTTTCAGGATCTAACTTATCTACTGCTTTAATACTTAATAAAGATTCAATACTAGCAATAAGAGTTAAAGCAAGTATACTACCAATAAAAGACCAGGTAGTAATCCCTCCAAAATCAGGTTTTGGAATTTGAGTAATAATCTCATTAATATTGGGTATTCCAGAAATCATATATTGAGGATCAATAGGGTTGGGTTGTTGTTTTATAAGCTCATAGTAATAGCTAAAACTAATAGACAAAATAACAATCCACATAGGTGCAGGAATAAGTTGCAGGTATTTATTCCTTATTTTAGGGTAAAATACCATAATGATTAAACTAATAATTCCAGCGAATGCTGCATACATTAAACCACTATCTGAGAAACTAAAAACAGCTCTTATAGTATTAGGAATTTCTAATAGATATTCAATACTATTTTCTTTTAATATTTTGTTAGCAAGCATAATATGGAATTGCTTACCGAGAATAATTAAACCAATGGCTGCTAACATACCTTGAATTGCCGAAGACGGAAAATAATCAGCAAGCTTTCCGAGTCTTAAAAACCCAAGAATAATTAGTAAAATACCTGAACAAATAATAGCTGCATAAGCACCATTAAGCCCAAGTGTTGTAATAGCAACAAGTAATACTCCAACGAGTCCGTTTCCCGGACCAGCTATAGTTACGTAACTTCCTCCAAATATAGACACTACAATACCACCTACAACAGCTGCTATAATACCAGCTATAGGAGGTGCTTCACTAGCCATAGCTAATCCAAGACCTAGAGGAAGTGCAATGAGACTCACTACAAAGCCTGAAAATATATTTTTAGGTAGTGTTTTAAAAAAACTTGCGATATAATCTTTTTTAGGGCTCATCTAATTATTAATACATCTGTTGGTAATTCTGTTAAAATATGCTCAATATCGTGTGGAAATAAACGATCCCAAAAAGATATTTTGTTTGGGGCGTTCATAATTAGTAAATCTGCACGAACTACTTGTGCATAATGACCAATAGAATAACCTCTTTTTCCAAAAATAGGTTGTGTATTTATTTGAATATTCTGAGTATACCCTTCCGGTATATTTTCAATTAAATTTTTAACTCTAGAATCTTCTCTCAATCTAATACGTTCTTTAACAATTGTAGATTTTCTAAGAGATTTGTCATCATCAATATTTACAGCTACTTTTTCCTGCCCAATTTCTTCTACAATAGTAATTTTGTCCGAACTTAAATGTTTTGCAACATAAAAAGCAGAAGTAATAGTTAATTTTGTTTTTGGATCTTCTAATCCATTAACAACAATATGATTACAAGGGATTCGATCAACAGATGGGTTAATTAATAACAATACAGAGCATTTAGCTTGACGTGTTATTTTTCTAGCGATAGAACCGACATAATATTTTAAAAAATTCTCCTGCTGAAGCGCACCTAAAATAAGGAGATCAATATTATTTTCTTCAGAAACAGATAAAATAACATCTACAGGATTACCTGACTTAAAAATTATTTTATAATTAAAACCATCTTTAATAAATGGTTTTAAAAAAGTTTTAAAGGTATTTTCTTTATCTTTTGATTGCTCTCCGACATGAATTAAAATAAGTTCAGTGTTAAAAAAGTGCGATAATCTTGCAGCTTCATTAATATTTGCTTTAAGGTTAGGAGAAAAAGTAACTCCGATACCTATTGTATGAAAAGGTTTTAAATTCAATATTAAGGGCAATTAGTTAAATCGGACAAGATAGTACTTTTTTCAAAAACGTAATTTTTTTACTTAAAAATATAAAATCAAAACTTTGATTTATTCTCATTAAATTTACGTTTTAAAAATTAAAATCTATGCTAGAATTAGCAGGTATTATTATTTTAGGTATTCTGGCGCAATGGGTGGCTTGGAAGTTAAAAATTCCCGCAATACTTCCGTTAATATTAATAGGCTTATTAGTAGGTCCTATTGCAGCAGAATATTTATCAGAAGATGGAACAAAATGGATAGAGCCTATTTGGAACGGAACAGAAGGTTTATTTCCAGGAGAAAGCTTATTTTACTTTGTATCTCTGGCTATTAGTATAATATTATTTGAGGGCGGATTGACATTAAAATTAAGTGAAATTAAAAATGTTGGCCCGGTAATTACAAAATTGATTACCATTGGATCATTAGTTACATTTTTTGGAGCAGCAATTGCTGCACATTTTATTTTTAGCTTGAATTGGGAAATAGCTTTCTTATTTTCAGCATTAATTATAGTAACAGGACCTACTGTAATTACACCTATTTTAAGAAATATCCCTTTAAAAAAAGATGTTTCAGCTGTTTTAAAGTGGGAGGGTATATTAATTGATCCAATAGGAGCCTTGGTAGCAGTATTGGTTTTCGAATTTATTAGTGTTGGAGGAGGAGGAGAGTTTACAAAAACAGCATTTATTGAATTTGGAAAAATAGTCTTATTCGGATCTACATTTGGATTTACGTTTGCACATGCGCTCAATTTTTCAATTAATAGAAATTGGATTCCACATTATTTATTGAATGTATTTGCTTTAGCATGTGTATTAGGTGTTTTTGTGTTATCAGATAGTTTTGCACATGAATCAGGGCTATTAGCTGTTGTAGTAATGGGTATGGTACTAGGAAATTTTAATTCGAAATATTTAAAAGAACTCCTATATTTTAAAGAATCATTAAGCGTATTACTCATTTCTATACTGTTTATTTTGCTGGCAGCTAATATTAATATGGAAGATCTATTGTTAATTTATAGTTGGAAAACAGCTGTACTTTTTGCTATTGTAATTTTAATTATTAGACCATTAGGAGTGTTTTTAAGCACTCAAAACTCAGCATTAAAACAGAATGAAAAACTATTTATCAGTTGGGTAGGGCCAAGAGGTATTGTTGCAGCAGGTATCGCATCTTTATTTGGATTAAAACTTGCTAAACAAGGAGTCGTAGGAGCAGAATACATTACACCTCTAGTATTTGTAATTGTATTAGGGACAGTCTTGTTAAATGCGACTACAGCTCGTGCTTTTGCAAAAATTGCAAGAGTGTTTTTAACTAAATCAGAAGGAATATTAATTGTAGGGGCATCTGAAGTTTCACGATTATTAGCTACTTATCTTGAAACTAACAATAGAAATGTTGTTTTGATAGATAGCAACATCACAAATATTGAAACATCTAAAAATCAAGGACTTGAAGCTATTAATGCCAATATTTACTCTGATAGACTACTGGACGATATTGAATTGAATGATGTGGGATATTTAATGGCGCTTACAGCAAACTCTAATCTTAATAAGTATGCTATAGATAAGTTTAGTAAGCAGTTTGGAGAGAATGGATCGTTTAGATTAGTCTCTAAAGATGAAATGAACGATGAAAATAACAATCCTAAAGAAGGTTTATTTTCTCATACAGATGATTTTATCTCATTAGAAAAAACCGTAAAAGCATACCCCAGAATTAATGAAATTAAAATAAAAGACACAGTTCATTATGAAACGTTGATTGAATTATCTAATAATGAAAAGCACATTATTCCCTTGTTTATAAAGAATAAGAAAGGAGAATTACAAATCATTTCTTCTTATAATAAAGAAGTGAAACCTATTGAAAAAGGACATGTATTAGTTTATTTAGGAAAACCCTTTAAAATTAATGCTACCAGTTCCAGTAGTAATTAATCATTTAACTTTAATACAGCCATAAATGCTTGTTGTGGGATTTCTACATTCCCAACTTGACGCATACGCTTTTTCCCTTTTTTCTGCTTTTCAAGAAGTTTACGTTTACGAGAAATATCACCACCATAACACTTAGCCGTTACATCTTTACGAAGAGCTTTAATGGTTTCTCTTGAGATTATTTTAGCACCGATAGCCGCTTGAATAGGGATATCAAATTGTTGACGCGGAATTAGTTCTCGTAATTTTTCACACATCTTCCTCCCAATATATTGAGCATTATCTGCATGAATTAAAGCAGAAAGAGCATCGACAGGTTGAGAATTAAGTAAAATATCTAAACGAACTAATTTTGAAACTTTCATTCCAATAGGAGAATAATCGAAAGAAGCATATCCTTTAGAAACTGTTTTTAAACGATCATAAAAATCAAAAACGATTTCGGCTAATGGCATTTCAAAAGTAAGTTCAACACGTTCTGGAGTTAAATAGGTTTGATTGCTTATGATTCCTCTTTTTTCGATACACAAAGACATTACATTACCTACAAAATCTGCTTTTGTAATAATAGTCGCCTTTATATAAGGTTCCTCAACACGATTTATACTAGAAGGGTCTGGTAAATCGGAAGGATTATTTACAATAACAGCGGTATCAGGGTTTTTGTTAGTGTAGGCAAAATAAGATACGTTAGGAACAGTAGTAATTACAGTCATATCAAACTCACGTTCTAACCGTTCTTGAATGATTTCCATATGTAACATCCCTAAAAACCCACATCTAAAACCAAAACCAAGTGCAGCAGAACTTTCTGGTGTAAAAACTAAAGAAGCATCGTTAAGTTGTAATTTTTCCATAGAATTACGAAGCTCTTCATAATCTTCTGTATCTACTGGATAAATTCCTGCAAAAACCATTGGTTTAACATCTTCAAAACCTTCGACAATATTTGTGGTAGGGTTTGTATAATCAGTAATGGTATCTCCAACCTTTACTTCTTTAGCGGTTTTAATCCCCGTTATTAAATACCCAACATCTCCTGTTTTTACACTTTGTTTTACAACCTGATCAAGTTTTAATGTCCCAACTTCATCAGCAAAATACTCTTTATCTGTAGCGACAAATTTAATTTTTTGCCCTTTTTTAATTTCTCCATTAAAAACTCTAAAATAAGTTTCTATACCTCTAAACGTATTGTAAACCGAATCAAAAATTAAAGCTTGAAGTGGTGCATCTGGATCTCCTTTTGGAGCAGGAATGCGCTTAATTACCGCTTCAAGAATATTATCGACTCCAAAGCCAGTTTTTCCACTTGCGTGAATCACTTCAGAAGGGTCACAACCTAATAAATCAACAATATCGTCAGTGACTTCTTCAGGATTGGCACTAGGTAAATCTACTTTATTTAAAATAGGAATAATCTCTAAATCATTTTCTAATGCTAAATATAGATTAGAAATGGTTTGTGCCTGTATGCTTTGTGCAGCATCAACAATTAATAAAGCACCCTCACACGCAGCAATAGATCGTGATACTTCATAAGAGAAATCTACATGACCAGGAGTGTCTATTAAATTTAAAACATAATTTTCACCTTCAAAAACATAATCCATTTGTATAGCGTGAGATTTAATGGTAATTCCACGCTCACGCTCTAAATCCATGTTATCAAGTAACTGGTCTTGCTTTTCCCTTTCGGTAACAGATCCTGTAAAATCTAATAAACGATCGGCAAGTGTACTTTTACCGTGATCGATATGTGCTATAATACAGAAATTTCTAATTTTTTCCATTGATACTTGATTGGGGTTTTACCACGAACGGCAAAAATACATAAATTTATGAGATTAAGAATTTCTTGAATAAGATAAAAATATCCGTAAATTAGATATAAATTTACGGATAAACCACAGGTGTTTTGTGGTTTTTTGACGATTAAAAACGAATTAAATATTATAAGTTTGTAACAGATTATAAATCCTTTTTACTATTTTAAAAAGAGCTTCTTTCATATTGTTATTTTTTGCGGCACAGGTGCTATGGTCGCAAACATCATCTGTTTCAGGATTAGTTAAGGATGAAACAAATTCACCAATAGCTTATGCAAATATTTTATTGTTAAAAGCACAAGATTCAACTATTGTTACTGGTGATTCTTCAGATGAAAATGGAAAATTTAGATTTGATAATATTGAATTGGGTAGTTATATTCTCAAAACAAGTTTTATAGGATTTAAAGACAATTATACTACAATTTCTGTTACTAAAAATACTAACGCTCGTAGTATTATTTTACAAGAAGATATAGAATCACTATCTGCTGTAGAATTAACCGTAAAAAAACCAACGATAAAAATTGAGCCTGATCGATTAATATTTAATGTAGAAAACTCATCATTAAGTGAAGGTAATATTTTGCAAGTACTGAGAAGTACTCCTAGAGTGTTGGTTGCAGATGAAGAAATTAAAATAAAAAACAGTAACGCTACAGTTTACATTAATGATAAAAAAGTAAGCTTAACAGGAAACGAATTAGCACAACTTTTAGAAGGAACTCCAGCAAATACCGTAAAATCGATTGAAGTGATTACAAATCCATCTGCTAAGTATGACGCAGATAGCGGTACGGTATTAAACATCGTGATGTCTAAAAATTTAATAACAGGTTATAGAGGAAGTATTTTTGCTAATTATACACAAGGTGTATTTCCAAGAACAAATTATGGAATCACACAGTTTTATAAGAATTCTAAAATTAATGTCTTTGCGAGTTATAATTACAGAAAAAATAAAATTAATAGAGATGATGATCAACGTATTAATTTTTTAGATCAAGGAAATAATATAATACAACAATGGAATTCGAATTTTAATCGAGAAGTGAATTCTGAAACTCATAATTTTAATTTCATTTTTGATTATTCAATTACTGAAAATAGTACACTTAGTTTTTCTGCTAACGGACAAATCCTTCCTTATTTTGAACGAAGAACTATTGGAGAAACTAGGGTTACAGATAATACAAATAATCCATTATTTAACTTTGATTCTCAAAACTTATCAAGAGATGAACGAAGCAATATTAGCTATGGGCTAGATTATATTTACAATTTTAAAAATTCAGCTAAACTATCGTTAAATGTTATCTACACAGATTACGATTACGAAAGAAATCAAGATGTAAATAGTGAGTATTTTTCTGCAATAAATACTTTAGACTCTATTACAACCTTTAACACTTTAAGTAATCAAGATACAGAGTTTTTAATTTACAAAGCAGATTATACCCTACCTATTAGTGAAACAACATTATTTGAAGTAGGTGTTAAGGCATCAAATATTAAGAGTAATAGTAATATTGTGCAGAATGATATTATTAATGGACAAGAAATACTAGATATAAATAACACCGATATTTTTGACTATGATGAAGATATATATGCAGCCTATATAAACTATGAAGATCAATGGGGTAGATGGGGTTTTAAAGGAGGTTTACGATTTGAGCATACCGATATAGAAGGTATTTCTGTTTTATTAGGAAGTGTGAACACTCAAGACTATTCTGAGTTTTTCCCAACACTAAGTTTAAATTACCAAGCTACTGAAATATTTAGTTTATATACTAATTATAAACGAAGTTTAGAACGTCCTAATTACAGTAATTTAAACCCTTTCAGATTCTTTTTAACAGATAATGCTATTGTTACGGGTAACCCTAATTTGCAACCAGTGTTTGAGAATAGAGTTACAATAGGAACATCATTTTTAGATCATTTTGTAATTGAAGCTTATTATAGCAAAAGGAAAGATAATATTATAGAAATCCCTTTACAAGATAATGTTAACAGCCTTATTACAATTACACCAACAAATATTGGGCAAACGAGAGACTTTGGATTTGATTTTGAAACATTTTATGATATAGGAAATCATTGGAGCTTATATTTTTATAATTCTATTTTTAATATAGAAGATGAATCTAACTTTAATGGAAACCAAATTGTACAAGACCAATGGACTATAGTGTCATCTCTTAGTAATACATTTTCATTTTTAGAGGATAATAGTCTAAATGCAGCTTTTACTGTTACATATTTTTCTAAAAATATTCAGGGTTTTCGAATATTGGAGCCACGTTTAGCTTCGGATTTTTCGATAAGCAAAGTAATATTAAAAAATAAGGGAGTATTATCATTATCTGTTGAAGATATTTTTAATGAACAAGATTATTTTTCAAGAACACGCTTTTTAAATCAGGATAATTCGAATTTTTTAGACTTTGATAATCGTACAATTAAATTAGGGTTTCGTTACAAATTTGGAAATACCAAACTAAAAACTAATGAACGTTCTAAGTCTATTGAAGAAAAAAATCGTTTACGCCGAAGTAATTAACCATCTCTCTGTAATAGAAATACTATCTATTATTTTTAAAAACAGTAATTTTGCCAAAAAAAATAAACTTTGGTAAAAATAGATCATATAGAACTTCCTGATTTTCCATTACTACTTGCACCTATGGAAGATGTTAGCGACCCTCCTTTTAGAGCATTATGCAAAGAACAGGGAGCTGATGTAGTATATACTGAGTTTATTTCTAGTGAAGGCCTTATTCGCGATGCTGCTAAAAGCACAATGAAATTAGATATTTATGAAAAAGAACGCCCAGTAGGAATACAGGTTTTTGGCGCTAATCTTGATAGTATGTTGAAAACTGTTGATATAGTTGAAAAATCGAACCCAGATATTATAGATATTAACTTTGGATGTCCAGTAAAAAAAGTAGTTAGTAAAGGTGCAGGTGCAGGTATTTTAAAAGATATTGATTTAATGGTATCTCTTACAAGAGAAATGGTAAAACGTACTCATCTACCAATTACAGTTAAAACACGATTAGGTTGGGACCATAATTCTATTAAAATAGTTGAGGTTGCTGAGCGCTTACAAGATGTAGGGTGTAAAGCTATTTCTATTCATGGGCGTACGAGAGCACAAATGTATAAAGGAGAAGCAGATTGGAGGCCTATTGCTGACGTTAAGAATAACCCTAGAATGCACATCCCTATATTTGGAAATGGTGATGTAGATACTCCTGAAAGAGCTATGAAAATGAGAGATGATTATGGACTTGATGGAGCAATGATTGGTCGTGCTAGTATTGGTAATCCATGGTTTTTTAAACAGGTAAAACACTTTTTTAATACAGGAGAACATTTAGCACCTATCTCTTTAATAGAACGAGTAGATGCAGCAAGAAGACATTTACAAATGGCTATTGATTGGAAAGGAAAAACTTTAGGTGTTTTTGAAACACGGCGTCATTATACAAATTATTTTAAAGGAATTCCCCATTTTAAGAATTACCGAATGAAAATGGTAACTAGCGACGATTCAAAAGATGTTTTTGATGCTTTTGATGAAGTTTTAGATAAGTTTTCGGATTACCAGTTTGCATAACCCTCCACTAACCTTTACTCTAAGTATATTGTATATTAAAAAATTAAGCAATCAAACGTTTTGTAATACGAGTAGATGCTATTTTGGAAGCTAAAATTCCTAAAATAGATATTGTTGCAAATACAATTAAAAAATTAATTGGTCGTATAGCGACTGGATAAGCTAGGTTTGGAGTTAACATAGCTAATGAAAATTGACTTTGTAGTAAGATGATTATATAACCTAAGAGTAAGCCAAACCCACCTCCAATAAGCGTCATTAAAGTTCCTTGAAAAAAGAAAATACGACGAATATTTTTTACTGTTACTCCTAAATTAAATAGTGTTTGCAGATTTTTCTTTTTGTCCAGTATCATCATGACTATTGAGCCAACAACATTAAAAAGAGCTATAATTAAAACAAGCGTAAAAATAAGATATACTGCTACATTTTCTGTGTTTAGCATTTTGTAGAGCGCATCATTTAATTGTAATCGATTTTTTATAAGCACTTTATCTCCAAAGATAGCTTGCAACTCTGCTTTTACAACTTCTAGGTTTTCAGGATTACTTAGTATAAACTCAATACCACTTACCTGATTTTCTTTATAGTTTAGTAAATATTGTAGCGTTTCAAGATTGGCATAAGCAATTGAATTATCTAGCTCTTCGTTAATTTGAAATGTACCTACACTAGTCGCATTTACAGATTTAATAATATCCTTCAAAGATGAGATTTGACCTTTACCAGGTTTTACAGAAATTATTTTAAGTACTTTGTTAAAACTAAATAATCCTAGAGATAAATCATAAGCAATACCGGAGCCTAAAACAAGTTGATCTGTATTTGGTATTGGCCAATTACTACCTTCATTCAAAATGTTTTTTATGGTAGCTATAGGGTAATTTTCGTCAACACCTTTTATAGTAACAATAGAGTTTTTTTCATCGTAATCAAGAATAAAACGCTCTTCAATAATTTTAGAATAAGAAGCAACACCTTTTACATTATCTAATTTTGCTTGCTCTTCTGGAGTTAATTCAAATGTTTTTCCTTTAGCTGTAATAATCTTTAAATCAGGATCAACAAAAGAGATAGACTGTAAACTAAAATCTTTTAACCCGGCAAAACCTGAAAGCACAATAAAAAGAGCTGTAGCACCTATGATAATCCCAAAGGCAGCGATTAAAGTAATAATGTTAATAGCATTATTACTGCTTTTTGAAAATAAGTAACGTTTTGCTATATATAAAGAAATGTTCATTTCTTGAATATGAAAATAAAATTAGATTTCAATTTAAAGAACATAATTCTGAAGATTTTTAAAAAATCGCTTATGATTTTTTTCTTTTGTCAAGTAAATCTGGGTTATCAATTGGGTTATCTAAGCCTTTTAAAGAACGGTCTATATTATCAATATATTCTAAAGAATCATCAATAAAAAATTCTAATTGAGGCATACGACGTAATTGATGTCTTGTACGTTGAGCTAATTCATGTTTTATTAAAGATGAATTGGATTGAATACCTTCTAATAATTCTTGACCTTTATCAACAGGAAAAATACTTAAATATACTTTAGCAATAGATAGATCAACAGTTACTTTAACTTTTGTTACTGAGATGATAATATTTCGCATTCCACCTTGTGAGGCTGAACCTTGAAGCACTTCTACTAAATCGAGTTGTAATACCGAAGCTATTTTTTTCTGCCTATTGCTTTCCATGGTACAAAAATAAGATATTTAGTGAGTTAATACTTTAAAACCTATGGCTTTTAATTAAATTTGTAAAATGATGGATAAAATAGAACATATAGGTATTGCTGTTAAAAATATAAATGAATCAAATACATTATTTGAAAAATTATTTGGAGAACCTCATTATAAAATTGAAGATGTTGAAAGTGAAGGTGTAAAAACATCTTTTTTTCAAGTTGGACCTAATAAAATTGAATTATTAGAAGCCACTAATGAAGATAGTCCTATTGCAAAATTTATGGCAAAAAAAGGAGAAGGAGTACATCATATTGCATTTGCAGTAAAAGATATTAATGCCGAAATAGCACGTTTAAAAAAGGAAGGCTTTATTGTATTAAATGAAACTCCCAAAAAAGGAGCTGATAATAAGTTAGTTGCATTTTTACACCCAAAAACTACAAATGGCGTTTTAATAGAATTATGTCAAGAGATAAAAAAATAAATTTCTTGTAGAGTTTTAAAATAAGTAGTAATATTGCAGCCTAATTGGGTCCCATAGCTCAGTTGGTTAGAGCACCTGACTCATAATCAGGTGGTCCTTGGTTCGAGCCCAAGTGGGACCACTTTATTAGAATTAAAACCCTTAGTGTTAACTAAGGGTTTTTTATTTAATTGGGAGGATGATGGATGTTTAATTTTTATTAGATTTTATCCATTGTTCAGCTTCATTGGTATACCACCAAGGTGAAAAGTTTTTTGCATCAATTATCTTGTGATAAAAATGTGACGTACTATCAATATCATTTTTCATTTGGTAATAGTTAGCCATATAATAGTTTGCATATGGATTATTAGAATCTTCAGAAAGAAGTTTTTTGCCAATTTTTTGATACTGAACATCAAAATCTACAAGTTCAGGTTGATCTCGCATTGTAGTTATCAATTTTAAAAATTGAAGATTAAATAATAAATTTAAATCACCATAATTTTCATATTCAGGGAATAACTCAAATAATTGATTTAAGATCTTTTTGCTAAATGTTGTTTTAGTATCATCAAACCTTGACATATAACTTTCTGCAGATAATTGAGCAATTAATTTTTTGCGATAAAACTCACTATTAGTATCGCTTATTTTATTTTTTAACGTACCTAATGATTGCTCTTCTTCAAATAGAGAAATCTCTGGTAAATTGAACACATAATTTTTAAGAAAACTCAAAGCAAATAACGATGTAGTAACATCTCCATTAATTAAACGTGCAGGATCACTCATTAAATTGTTGTTTGCAGCGATTATAAACGTTAAATTTTTATCAGGAACTTTAAGAAATAAACTAGAATAGCAATCGTATTGTCCATAACCCCATTGTAACTTTTTATTCATAAACTTTTGGGTAAAAATTCCCAAGCCGTATGGTAATTTATTATTAAATGGAGATGTCATTTTCTCTTTTGAAGAATTAGATATAAGTGTATTGTTATCCAATGCATCACTTAATATCCCTAAATCTATAACTGTAGAAGTTATTCCAGCAGAAGCAGAAAAACCATAATCAATAAAGCCTTCTCTAGGCGTTTTTTCTAAAAAACCATTTTTCATTTCACCACCTAAAAAATATGGAGATGCTATTTTTCTATTTTCAGAAACGAGTTGTAACGAATCTTTTAATAAATAAGTGTTTTTAAGCTGGAGTTTATTAATAATTCTTGTATTAATTACTTCTTCAAAGGTTTGTCCAGCCACTTTTTCAATGACACTAGTTAGCAATCCAAATCGATTACTATAATAAAATTGTTTGCCTATTTCACCTTGAGAGGTATGAGATAAGATGTGTTTTATTTTTATAGAATCTGAGATACCTATAGACGGAATATATTTTTTTATAGACTCCTCAATAGATAATATATCTTCTTCTTCTAATTGCATTAATACAATTCCAGAGAAAATTTTAGTTAAAGAAGCCATTGGAATCGTAGTTGTTTTATCCAATGGAGTTTTATCAGAAATATTTGCAAAGCCTAGGTAATCTTCATAAATAATTTCATTATCATTTTTAATTAAGATGGATAAGCCTGGTATTTGAAAATAATCTTTTAATTGATTTATTTCTGAAGCAAATACATCTTTTGTAATGCTATTAGTCAGCTCTTCTTTTTTTGTACAACTACTAAAAAGTAATGTAATTAAAATGAAGATTTTGCATATAAAAAACAGCAAGGTTTTCTGCACTAATTTTGATTTGATGTTCATATTATTGATTAATAAATTAAGTGTTTTTTTAGAAACGAAATAGTAAGGTTTCTTTGTAGTAAATAATTACTATTCTTTTTGAACCCATGCCCCTCATCTTTTGCCAATACATACCATACCTCTTTTCCTAAAGAATTTAGAGCTTTATATACTTGCTCGGATTCTTTATAATTAACCCTAGGATCATTTAATCCTTGAAAAATTAATAAAGGTGAATCTATTTTATCTACATTATTTATAGGTGAAATTTCCTTTAAAAACACTGATGTGTTATTGTTTCGTTCATCCCCAAATTCAACTCTTCTTAAATCTCTCCGATAATCTCTTGTACTCTTTAAATAGGTAATCCAATTAGAAATTCCCACAACATCAATACCACACTTTATTCTTTTTGAGTATTTTGCCAATGAAGCAAGCGTAACATAGCCACCATATGACTCTCCATAAATAGCAACACGATCAGCATCTAAATCAGGTTGCTTTTTTATCCAATCCAATAATGCTCCTACATCTTCTATTGCATTTTCTCGGTTTATTCCATCATCTAGCTTCATATAGGACTTCCCATACCCATTTGAACCTCTAATATTTGGAAGTATGACGGTTATTCCAAGCTCATTTACTAAATATTGATAAAAACTATTAAATGAAGCTTTTATTTGATATTCTGGACCGCCGTGAATATCTATAAAAACAGGTGAAGGAGATTCTATATTTGGCCTGTAGATAAAAGCAGGAATATTGTATTCTATTTTGTTATCTGGATCAATACTTTTGTAGGTAAATGATTCTGCTTTAGCGAAAATAAGAGTGTCTATTAACAGTTTACCTTTTCTAGTATATTGATTTAGTTTATTGATTTTTATATTATAACCAAAAACCTTTCGATAAAAAGTGCTAGCGTATAAGTTAAATCCAACTTCTGTCCCTTTTGAGTTAATAATCAAATTGCGTATAATACCTTCTGGAGAATCATTAACTTTAGAATATTTTAATGTTTTTAGATCTAAAATATAGAGCTGTGATAATCCATTTTTGTTTATACTGAATGCAGCTTTTTTTCCATTTTTATCAATTGTCAAAGCTTCAATATCCCAAGGAATATTTGATGTTATAACTTTGAATTTTTTGCTGCTTAAATCATAAAGTTGTAGTTGAAGGAATTCTGAAAACTCATCAGAAATAATTAGACAGGCATTTTGATTAGGAATAAATTTAGCATCTGAATACGCAATATTATTTTTATTTGGATTGATTTGTTCAATTTCCCCAGATTGATCGTTGATAGAGTAAAGAAACTTATTGTTCTCTGAGATGACTTTAACTGCTAAGATGGTGTTTTTTTCTAAGCTCCAATCGTATACCTGCCCATCATCTGAGATATTACTAAATAAAAGTTGTTCATCATGTGAATCAGAAACTCCTCTAACATATAAATCTACTTCGGCAGGGTTTCTTTTATTTGATTTGAATATAAAACGTTGACTGTCTGGACTCCAAAAAGAATCATAACTTTTATCCCCTTCCTCAGACAACACCTTACCTTTGTTAGTGGTAATGTCGTATAAAAATAGTTGATAATCTTCATTTCCATTTTCATCTTCTTGGTATAAAAAGTAATTATGATTTGGAGATAAATAGGAGCTTAGATTGTTGTCAAACTCTTTATATTCTTTTATTTCTGAGTTATACTTCTTCATTGAATAAATGACTTTGCCACCATTGAACAGCATTTTTTTGCCATTTTGATTCCACCCGATAAATGGAGGGAAATTGATTTTGCTTCTGTAGGTATTAATTTTAGGATACTCTATATTGTAAATAGAATCTGCTATTCCTTTAGAAATAATATTTGCTTCTTGAGAATATAATGTAATAGTAAAAAACAATACGTAAAATAGTATGTAATCTAGTTTCATTTAATCTAATGATATTTTATTAGAGGCATTTATATTTCTAAATAGCCTTATTCTTTCTTTTTTACTTATAAAACTATTAAGAAGTAATATCATAAATAGTAATTAGTATAATTTGCTTCTTCATTTTTTGATTGATGTTTATAAATACAATTTTATAGCATAAATGCTAGAAAGTTCTTAATATACAGGTTATAGATGTCCCATATTACATAATTGGGACTTGATTAAATATAATATATAAAGTAAAATTACTTTATATATTGAGAAGGTGTTTTACCAGTACACTTTTTAAAGGTTCTATAGAAAGATGTTTTTGAATTAAAACCACTTTCGTGAGCAATTCCAAGAAGTGTAATATTACTGTATAATGGATCTTTCATCTTTTTTATAATAGCATTTACACGATACTCATTTATAAAATCTGAAAAACTTTTATGAATCCCTTGATTAATTATTCGAGACAAGAGGTTAGGATGAATGTTAAGTTTTTCGGAAAGAGAGCTTAACGTTAATTCAGGATTGAGAAAAAATAAGTTTTGTTCCATCTCTTTTTGAAGCCAAATCACTTTTTTATTTAAACCCTCAACTGGGAGCGGTTTTTTATCTCTGTTCTCTTTTAATTGTAATAACACATACTCTGGCCTCAGAAAAGTTTTTACTCCCATCCAAACAGAAACAACACCCATTATTAGATATAATGGATAATAATACTTAAAGTTTAATTGATAATCGAAAAAGAAATAATCTATAAATGTATATGGTAACCAAAGTACCCACATTGTGCCAAAAAAATAAATGATTCTTTTTAGCCAATTAAGTTTATATTTTTCACTATTGCTATAGTTATCATCAAGTATAGAAGAGAATAACTTTATTTTTTTAATAGCTAATCTAACATAAATGGCAACAGAAATAATAGCTAATAATTGGAAAAAAGGACTAATCAATTCAAAAGTTTTTGTTTGATGTAATGGTATTCCAGATAAATAACTATCATAAACTTGAAAACAGTGAAAGATTATATCTAGAAATAAAGGGCTAAAATGAAGGTAGTGTATTTTTTTAAATTTAAAACTAGGGGTAATTATTTTAATAACATAAAAATATAAAGAAGGGCCTATAATTAATAAATAAGTAGTGATGGGTATCCATGTAAATCTTGGGTAATAATCAAGAATATTCATATCTGAAATATATACCCAAGTTAGCCAAAGCGACATAATTATTACAACCAAAGCTATAAATTTATTAGCAGCTTTGTTTTTTCGTTTAGTACATAAAAGTAATATACCAAATGTCAATCCAACAATTGTAGAAATTGCTATTAAAATATTCCAAATAGTAAGATATAGTTTGAAATCCATGCTTAATCTAAACAAAAATATATTTTTAGAATGATACTAAAACGTTTATAAATCTATAATACTCCATAATGTATTTAATTTTTTGAGAATGAAATTATAAAATGCAAGGATAAATATATTGAATACTTTAATTTTATAAGATTATTTAGAATGTAAACTAAATTTATATGAAACATCTATTATCTTTTATATTGGCATTAACTATCTCTTTATTTAGTTTTAGTCAAACGGCGACAAGAACAATTACGAAAATTAAAGGCGATTTATACCGCTTTCAAAACAATGGACACTATTCAGTATTTTTAATTACTGATGAAGGAGCTATTGTAACAGATCCTATTAATAAAGATGCAGCAACATGGCTTAAAGCAGAGATTAAAAAACGATTTGATCTACCTGTTAAATATGTGATTTATAGCCACCATCATGATGACCATGTAAGTGGAGGTGAAGTTTTTGATGAAGCAATATTTGTGGGTCATACACTTACAAAGAAAAATATTGAAGATAAAAAAATACCTACACCAGTTCCTAATGAAACATTTAAAACTAGAAAATTAATCACATTAGGAAATCAATATGTTGCATTGATTTATCCTGGTAAAAGCCATTCAGACGATTGTATCGCTATTTATTTCCCTGATGAAAAAGTAGTGTTTGGAGTTGATTTTATTAGTGTAGACCGATTGCCTTATCGTACACTTAATGGTGCTTTTTTGCCTGATTGGATTCAAGCTATTAAAAAGGTAGAGACATTAGATTTCGATACGTTTGTTCCAGGGCACGGGGATATGGGAACAAAAACTGATGTGAAAGAACATAGAGAATATTTTGAAGCACTTTATAATGCTGTAAAAGAAGCAAAATCTAAGGGACAATCTTTAGATGAAATGAAGCGTAGTATTTTACTTGAAGCATATAAGGATTTTAGTCAATATGATGCCTGGCGAGAAATGAATATCGAAGGCGTCTATAATTTTTTGACAAAAAAATAAAAGGATAGAATTGAGACTATAATTGTACAGATATTTGTGCTATGAAAACCTATTTTGAAGCATTTAAAGATTCTTTTTTTGGAACATTAGATTGGACTTGGAAATCTATATTGTTTGAAGTTCCGTGGTTCGAGAATTATTTTTGGGGGTTAATTATCATTTCATTTTTTGTCTGGAGTTTAGAAATTGTATTTCCTTGGCGAAAAGATCAATCGATTTTTAGAAAAGATTTTTGGTTAGATGGGTTTTATATGTTTTTTAATTTCTTTGTTTTTGCTATTGCAATAAGTGGTTTTTATAAAATATTAGAAGTGTTTTTTAGCCAAATAAACATAACAGCTAAAAGTCTTGCAATTGTAGATATCTCTGAATGGCCATTATGGTTACAATTACTTGTCTTTTTTATTATATTAGATTTTGTACAATGGTTTACACATACAATGCTGCACCGCTTCCCATTTTTATGGACTTATCACAAAGTACATCATAGTGTAAAAGAAATGGGGTTTGCAGCACATTTACGTTACCATTGGATGGAAAATATTCTTTACAAGCCTCTAAAAACATTTGGGGTAATGCTTTTAGGAGGCTTTGAACCTGAACAAGCTTTTATTGTTCATTTTATATCAATACTTATAGGACACTTTAATCATTCCAACATAAAAATCACTTGGGGGCCATTAAAATATATTATAAATAACCCAGTGATGCACTTGTATCATCATGCATATGCCTTACCTGATGGAAGGCATCATGGAGTGAATTTCGGAATTAGTTTGAGCTTATGGGATTATATCTTTAAAACGAATTATATCCCTGAAGATAGTGGTACAATAGAACTTGGCTTTAAAGATGATGATAAATTTCCAAATGGTTTTTTAAAGCAAATTACTTATGGATTTAAAAAGAATAAAAAAAATTGACTTTAAGGGGTTTGTTGTTTGCTCCATACTTTCCATCCATCAGTAAAATTATATATTTTTAAAAACCCTATTTCTTCTAAAAGGCTACTTGCTTTTTTACTTCTAACCCCTGTATGGCAATAAATATAAACGGGTTTGTTTTTATCTAATTTTTGCACTTCTGTTATAAAATACTCTTTATTTGCTATAGGAATTAATATAGCATTATCTATATGTCCAGAAATGTATTCTCTTTTTGTTCTAACGTCTATTAGCTGCACATTTTTGCCAATAACTTCTTTTTTAAAATCTTCTAGAGTTATGATTTCTGTTTTTGTAATAGATTGACCTTTACAAGCATTAAAAGTGATTAATGCTAATGCAATAACAACGTATTTCATTTATTTTAAAGTTGAAGGACAAACATAATCAGTGATAGAAATATTTGTTTTTTTAATAGCTGCCATCCCTCCAGCAATATCTATAATGTTGTGAATACCTCTGCTCTTTAAGATAGAAGCTGCAATCATACTTCTATAACCTCCTGCACAATGGATATAAGCAGTTTCTTTATCTGGAAACTCTGATAAATGATCGTTTAAAAAATCTAAGGGAGTTAAATGTGCATCAATAATATGTTCTGCAGAATATTCACTTTCTTTTCTAACATCAAAAACAGAGATTTTCTCTTTGCTTAATATATTCTGAAGAGTAATTGCAGAAATTGAAGTTACAGTATCATAATCTTTAGAAGCCTTTTTCCAAGCATCAAAACTACCTTTAAGGTATCCTAATGTTTGATCAAAACCAACTCTAGATAATCTAGTTATTGTTTCCTCTTCTTGCCCTTCAGGAGTAATCAATAAAATAGCTTGTTTAGTATCTGCAATTAGAGCACCTACCCAAGGTGCAAAACTACCATTTAAGCCTATAAAAATCGATCGAGGAATATGCCCATTGGCAAAATCTTCTTGATTACGGACATCTAAAACAATTGCTTCGGTTTCGTTAGCTACTAGTTCAAACTCATCAGGAGATAAAGCTTTAGTGCTGCGCTTTAAAACAATATCAATATCATCATACCCTTCTTTATTCATTTTTACATTGAGTGGAAAGTATTGTGGAGGTGGTAATAGACCATCAGTAACTTCTTTTATAAATTCTTCTTTAGACATATCTGCTCTAAGAGCATAATTAGTTTGTTTTTGATTACCTAAAGTATCAATGGTTTCTTTGCTTAAATTTTTACCACAAGCAGATCCGGCACCATGTGCAGGATATACAATAATATCGTCAGCTAAAGGCATAATTTTAGTACGTAAACTTTCATATAATAATCCAGCCAAATCTTTTTCAGTAATGCTTCCTGCTTTTTGAGCTAAATCTGGACGGCCAACATCTCCTAAAAACAAAGTATCTCCACTAAAAATAGCATGATCTTTACCATTTTTATCACGCAGGAGATAAGTCGTACTCTCCATAGTATGCCCTGGTGTATGCAATGCTTTAATTGTGATGTCACCAATTTTAAATTCTTGGCCATCAGTCGCTATAATGGCATCAAAAGAAGTCTCTGCATTAGGCCCATAAATAATCTTAGCCCCAGTTTCTTTAGATAATGTTATATGACCACTAACAAAATCGGCATGAAAATGTGTTTCAAAAATATATTTTATAGTCGCCTTATTTGCAATGGCACGACTAATATAAGGTTTCACTTCACGTAAAGGATCTATTATTGCAACCTCTCCATTACTCTCAATATAGTATGCACCTTGAGCAAGACAACCAGTATATATTTGTTCAATTATCATAATTTGATATGCGATATTTTGGTGGTATAAAATTAACAAAAAAATCCAACCTTTATAAAGGTTAGATTTTTAATAATAAAGATAGCTAATAATTTAATTTGTAGTGATACTGTTTTTTTTATCCCAAGCTTTAAAGAAATCTTGATTAAATAAAACATACTGCTTAGTTTTAGAATGCTTTATTTCGTTTAACCACTTTAATTGTTTTGGACTCAAGTATTTATTTGGTGATACTCCAAGACCTAAGGCACTATTAATTTTTGTTTTCTGTAACTCAGTTAATGGTAAAAACTTGTAATTGGTGTGCTTTAAATAATATTTTACATCGTTAGAAGCAGTACGATAATTACTTTTTGTAATAGGACTAAAATTTGCTTGTTTTGCATGAACAGAAAGGTTTTTTTGATTTACTTTATTAGGATCAAATTTCACTTTTACAACTTCATGACCTCCCATAAAACCAGCTTCTGTAGATAGTACACCATCTACTTTCCCTAAATGTTTTTCTCCAGTCCAAAAACAATACATTTTAAAGTAAGTTTCTTTTATAGTATTATTATTTGAATTTAATAGTTCTGTTTCTAATAATTTCATGTATTCAGGAATAGGTTTATTTGCTTTTTCTAAAGAAGTTGTCATTGTACTATATAATGCTTTTGCTGAGTAATTTCCAGCTATTCTATTAACAACATTTTCTCCTTTAGCATTTACAATTCTCACAACAGGATTGTTCCAACTAGGTTCGTTATATAGCTGAAGGATTTGTTTGTCTTTGCCTTCTTTATTGTTATAAATGGCCAAAGGAATAAATTGGTCTTCAATCGCTTCAACCATTAATGGGTGGCTTAATACATTATGACCATAATTTCTACAAGTAGAACATCCTGGAACTTCTTGAAACAAAATCAAAACGTCCTTGTTTTCAGATTTAGCTTTTTTTAAAGCTTCATCATAATCACGATACCAAGTTACTTTACCAAGTTCTTCACTTTGGTTGTTAGGATTAGTTTTTTGTTGCCCTATTGAAAATAAAAAAGTAATTAAAAAGAAGATTATGGTAATGTATTGTGATTTTTGATTTATGATTACGGAGTTTTCTATAAGTTTTTTCATGATAATTACTATTAAATCTTGATGAGTATTTATGGAGATATAATATTTAGTCTTATAGATTAAATATTCATTTCATGAAGGTTTTGTTAAATTTTTTAAATAGAAGATAAAGAAGTTAACTAATTGTTTGTATACCTGAAATAACTAATTGCCATTGTAATCGCATTTGATCCTCCCAAAGCATAGGATAAACATTTAAATGTTTCATTTCTTGCTTTAATTGTTCTGAATTTAATGAGTCGTTTTGCAATTGCATTTTCCATAATGAAAATTGATTGCTCCATTGTTGTAAATAAGGATCAGGCCAAATTAAATCACGTTCTTTTTTCGGAAATAAAAATAATGGCATTTCAGAAACTAATGTAAGGCAATCACCGCCTAAACTCCTAATAGATTCCATTGAGCTTGGATGAAATTTATTCGCCATTTCTGTATCATTAAGTTTTAAAAAATGATCACGCATTCTTTTAGAATCAGGACGTGTACAAAAGCCTTCATCAATACGATAAAACCCTTTTTCACCTTTTCTGTCTAGATCAAATACTTTATAACCTAAAGATGTTGTTCTATTATGACATTGCTCTTGAAGTTTCAAAGTACGATCTTTCCAATTATTATCAATTAAAAACCAGGGGCCATATGTTTTAGCCATACCATGTAGGGATACGTGCAAATGAAATGGTATGTTTGCTGTTTTCCAAAATTTATATACAGCTGTATTTTCTGGGCGTAATGCTTCAATTTCACCTTCTATAGGGTATCCAAATTCTAAATCTTCACCTGGTTGTTCTCGGGTAACATAAGTGAGATAATTTGCTAAATCGGTTTCAGTATCATCATAAGTATACCATTTTTTATTTCGAGATTCTCCATCAGGGTTTGTATGCGGGACTATATACCAGCTGTAGTTTTCTAATAAATAGTGCTCTTTAGGTAAACTGAATAGATATGAAACTAATTTTTTTAAAAGTAAAGGACCAACAGGTTCATCGGCATGATTCCCTGCAATTAAACTTATGTTTTTTGTGCCATTACCAAATGTAAACCCTTGAATGGATCTGCCTTTAACCGATTTACCTATAACATAGCCATCAATTTCAATTGGACTACGCTCTAGAATTTTATCAATAAGTGGATATAATTCCATAAATAATTAAATGACTTCTATGAGAGTAATTTCTCCTTTTGAAATAGTTTCTGTGTTTACAGATTCGTAAACTTCAAAAATTTCGATACGACCATCATCTAAAATTTTAGGTGTAGAAATGCATTTACCTAGCTTAAATTCTAGATTTGTATTTAAATGCTGATAATGCATTTGTAAAACCCCGTTTTTATCAACGTTGGCGATTAGTGAGCCTCTTTTTACTGAACCGCCTTTGTATTCCCCCCAAAGGATATTTCCTTCTTGGAAATATTTAAAAAAAGTAGCATCTTCATCATTTGCTCCTTTTACTTTAAAAGTTTTATTATTATAATTAATTGCCATTATAATTTTCGATCACTTTTGTCAATAGCTAAATCATTAATGCTTGCATAACGTTTTTTCATTAGGCCGTTTTCATCAAACTCCCAATTTTCGTTGCCATAAGCTCTAAACCATTGCCCTTCTTTATTATGATATTCATATTCAAAACGAACTGCAATGCGATTATCTTGATAAGCCCAAAGTTCTTTTTTTAACTTGTAATTAAGTTCATTTTCCCATTTATCTTTTAAAAATGCACGAACTTCTTCTCTGCCATTAATAAATAAATTACGATTTCTCCATTCGGTGTCAATGGTATATGCCATAGATACTTTTTTATAGTCTTTACTATTCCAAGCATCTTCAGCGCCTTGTATTTTTTGTTTTGCAGTTTCTAATGTAAATGGTGGGAAAGGTGGTTTTTGTTCCATAATAAAAGATATTTTTTGTTTTAAAGACAATTTAAGTTATAGTAGGTTAAATAAAAGAATAATTACAAAACTAATGATCTGAATTTAATAGTTTTTTTGAAGCAATTATACCGCTATAAATAGCACCATCCATATATCCGCCATGAACAGGAGATGTTTCAGCACCAGAGAAAAGAATTTTTTCATTCATATAAAAGTCTTCAAATAATGGATTACCATATTGTGGACTTATATATATCGACTTTAAGCTATCGTTTGAAGTGAATTTATCTAGAGACCAATCTTTTTCGTAATAATTTAGGTATTCTCTAATTTCTTTTCCTAAATATTTTTCTAAGTAATTGAGGATACGTTCTTTTCTGTTATTCGAAGACAAATCCCTTAAACCTTCATTTACAAAACCCATTAGAGCATAATGCGAATCTTCATAATTAGAATGATCATATAATTCGGTAACTGCGCCTACTTGACCAATTACTGTTCCAGAAAATCCTTTTTCTCTCCAAAAAGGAAGCTTAAAGGTCATTCCTACTTTAATAGCATTACTCATCCAAGTGTGAGTTGTTTCCAAAGCATCAATTAAATCGTCAGGTAATTTGGGTTCGAAATTAATATTTGAAGCTATCTTAGGAGGCAATGCTAATATAATTTTTTCACATGAATAAATTCCATTAATTGTTTTAACATTTAATAAATTCCTATTTTCAATAACATCTGTTACTATACTATTTAAATGTACTTTGTTTAGAAGGGGTGCCACTAAACTATTAATTAGAGACATTGTCCCATTAGCAATCCTAAATGCCGAAGGAGAGTTGGGGTCGGTTTCAAAAAAATGGGCAGGAGCCATAGAGTTATATACTAATACACTTTTACCACTACTATATTGATTGAATTTTTGAAGATTTAAAGAAATAATAGTCTGAGATAAATAAGTATGATGATTTTGAAACCACGTTGCTCCAAGCTCAATACCATTTTTTGTATTAATACGACCACCTATTCTATCTTGTCCTTCAAGAATAATAAAATCGTTTTCTTGATTTTTTAATAATTGATTAGCAGTAGTTAAACCTGATAAACCTGCACCAATAATAATATATTTAGTATGTAATTTTTTCATAGATTGTATTAATACATGGTGTATAAAGTTTCACAATATTGTAAAATTAGTCGCAAATAATGAGAATATATTTGTTTTTGTTGAGCTTTATTTCAAAATATCATATAAGTAAGAAAATACATATTTCATGAACATATAAAGCAGATTTAAAAATCTTAAAATTTTCATAAAATAATTTATTTCCTATAACGTTATTCTATAGTAAGTTATCTATATTTACACAATAAAAAGTTGAGGTACTAGACTCTATTTTTTTGAAAAAGAAAAACGCATAAACGCTTTTTAACGGATTTTTTTAACACTTTGTGGAGGTTTTTTATCGAAAAAGCTTATATTTGTTTTCTGTTAACTAAGTTTTTATATAGATTGCGCACAATATGAAAATGCAAAACAAGACAAAAATTGCCCTAATCTTATTTGTATTAATAAGTTTTGCTTCTTATGCGGCGGTACAACCACCGCCACCGCCACCGCCACCTGGTTTCCCTATTGACGGCGGAGTACTATTTGCTCTAGCTATAGGAGTGTTATATGGGGTAAAGAAAAAATTTAATCAATAAATTAATTCTTAAGCTCAGATAATCGAGATACATACTTACCTATAACATCAAATTCTAAATTTACTTTTGTTCCTATTTCAAAAGTACTAAAACTTGTATGCTTATATGTATAAGGAATAATTGCTACACTAAATGTGTCTTTTTTAGAGTTTATAACAGTTAAACTTACACCATTAATAGTAATGGAACCTTTTTCGATAGTAATATTGCCTAATGAATTATCATAATTAAAGGTAAAAAACCAACTTCCATTTTTGTTTTCAATATTGGTGCAAATCGCGGTTTGATCTATATGACCTTGAACAATGTGTCCATCAAGGCGATCTCCTAATTTTAATGCACGTTCTAAATTTATATAAGCTTTGGTTGTTAAATTATTAATATTAGATTTATCTAAAGTTTCTTTTATAGCAGTAACAGTGTATTCGTTTTTTTGAAGGTTAATCGCGATAACAGTTAAACAAACACCATTATGAGAAACACTTTGGTCAATTTTTAATTCTGAAGTTAATTTACTCTTTACAGTAATATGAAGATTATCCTTATCGCGCTCTAACTTAGTCACTACTCCTAAATCTTCAATAATTCCGGTAAACATAATATTGTGTGTTTATTTAGTTAAATTTGTGGCATCAAAAGTACAAACAAAACGATTATTTTTAATGAGTAGTGAAAAAAAAATAAAAATTGGAATTTCTGTTGGAGACCTTAACGGTATTGGGGGGGAGATTATTATTAAAACATTTGAAGATACTAGAGTTTTGGAGTTTTGTACACCTATTATTTTTGCATCTACTAAAACTATTTCATTTTTAAAAAATCACTTTAAAAGTAATCTTGCTTTTAATAGCATTCATAAGCCTGAACAAGCAATAGAGAATAAAGTTAATGTTGTAAATGTTTGGAAAGAAAATGTAAATATTCGATTTGGTAAAGAAGATTTTAAAATTGGTGAATATGCTATAAAATCACTTATTGCAGCTACCAAAGCCATTAAAGAAAATCACATAGATGTGCTATTAACAGCCCCAATTAATAAGCATAATATTCAATCCGAAACATTTAAATTTCCAGGGCATACAGACTATTTAGCACAAGAGTTAGAAGGAAATAGCTTAATGTTTATGATTACAGACACATTGAAAGTTGGGTTACTTACCGACCATGTTCCTGTTAAAGAAATATCAACACACATTACTAAAGAATTAATTGAATCTAAAATAAACACAATTTACAATACACTTTATAGAGATTTTAGCATTCGGAAGCCTAAAATAGCCGTATTAGGTATTAATCCACATACTGGGGATAACGGAGTTATAGGCGAAGAAGATGATATGATTTTGAGACCAACTCTTAAAGGTATACGAGATACTGGCAAATTAGTTTTTGGTCCTTATTCTGCAGATAGCTTTTTTGGTTCTAATAATTATAAAAATTTTGATGCTATTGTAGCATCATATCATGATCAAGGATTAATCCCTTTTAAAACATTATCCTTTGGGGAAGGTGTTAATTTTACTGCAGGACTTAACAAAGTAAGAACTTCACCAGATCATGGCACGGCTTATGAAATAGCTGGTAAAGGACAAGCAGATAATAGTTCTTTTAAAGAAGCACTTTACGCAGGAATTCAAATATTTAAAAACAGAAATCAAAACCAAAAATTAAATACAAACCGTTTAAAAAAACAAGCACAAAAGATATAAACAAAAAAATGTTTATAACCTTAATAGGGTAAATAAAATTTTATATATTTGCACGCTCGAAATAAATGTGATAATGAAACCTCTAAAAGAATACATAATTCAATTTGTAGGATTAAAACAGGGAAAACACAATTTTGAGTATAGTATAAATAATGCGTTCTTTGAACATTTTGAGTATGAAGATTTTAATGATGCTGATGTAAAAGTAGATGTTGTTTTAAATAAAAAAATAACATTCTTAGAATTACATTTTCAAGTATCAGGAACAGTTAATATTAATTGTGATGTTACTAATGAGCCTTACGATCAAGAATTAAATTATGAATTTGATTTAGTTGTAAAGTTTGGAGATGATTATAATGATGAAAATGAAGAGATATTGATTATTCCTCATGGAGAATATGAAATTAACATTGCACAATATATATATGAATTAATTGTGCTTTCAGTTCCAACAAAAAGAATCCATCCAGGAGTCTTAGATGGAACATTAAACTCAGACATACTAAATAAATTAGAAGAATTAAGCCCCAAACAGGGAAAAGATAAAAAAGATAATGAGGAAATAGATCCTCGCTGGAATACATTAAAGAAATTATTAACGGATAAATAATATATAACAATGGCACATCCTAAAAGAAAAATCTCGAAAACAAGAAGAGATAAGAGAAGAACACATTATAAAGCTACTGTTCCTCAGATAGCTACGTGTCCAACAACAGGAGAGGCACACTTATATCATAGAGCACATTGGCATGAAGGAAAACTTTATTATAGAGGTCAAGTGTTAATTGATAATTCTGCTACAGAAGAAAATTTAGCATAAGTTTTATATAAGCATTTAAAAAAACGCTCACTTGTGAGCGTTTTTTTATGTTAATAAATTTTTCTAAAAGTCAAAAACATCCTATTTTGCATCAAAATTTGATTAAAAAAAGCTTTTTTGTTGATTTCTTGACATTTTTGGCTGGTTTTAATCAATTTTTGCTCAATACTAAACTAAAATTATGAGTAAAATCACAGCAGCTATTACAGCTGTTGGCGCATATGTGCCAGAATATGTGTTAACCAATAAAATATTGGAAACAATAGTTGACACAAATGACGAATGGATTACCACTCGAACCGGAATTAAGGAACGTAGAATTCTTAAAGAAGAAGGTGCAGGAACTTCCTTTTTAGCTATTAAAGCTGCCCAGGACCTTATCAACAAAAAAGGCATTGATCCAAAAGAAATTGATTGTATTATTGTAGCAACAGCAACTCCAGATATGCCCGTAGCCTCGACAGCTGTTTATACAGCTACACAAATTGGTGCTACTAATGCTTTTGCATACGATCTATCTGCAGCGTGTTCTAGTTTTTTATATGGAATGACAAATGCAGCTACTTTTATAGAATCTGGTCGATTTAAAAAAATACTACTTATAGGAGCAGATAAAATGTCTTCAATCATAAACTATGAAGATCGTGCTACTTGTATCATTTTTGGAGATGGTGGAGGAGCTGTTTTATTTGAACCTAATGAAGACGGATTAGGATATCAAGATCAATACTTAAGAAGTGATGGTATTGGTCGGGATTTCTTGAAAATTGATGCAGGAGGTTCTATCTTACCAGCAAATGAAGAAACCATTAAAAATAAGCAGCATTTTGTATTTCAAGATGGGAAGAATGTATTTAAATATGCAGTTTCTAATATGGCTGATGTGAGTGAAAAAATTATGAAAAAAAATGGACTCACTCATAATGATGTTGCGTTTTTAGTTCCTCACCAAGCTAATAAGCGTATTATTGATGCCACAGCAAACCGTGTAGAATTGCCAACAGAAAAAGTAATGATGAATATTCAAAAATATGGGAATACCACTTCAGCTACTCTACCGTTATTATTAAACGACTACGAGTCTCAACTTAAAAAAGGAGATAATTTAATTTTTGCGGCTTTTGGAGGTGGATTTACTTGGGGGTCAATCTATTTAAAATGGGCGTATAATTCTTAATCTAACATACATACTAACTATACTAAACTAAAAACTAAATTATGGATATTAAAGAGATTCAAAACCTAATCAAATTTGTAGCCAAATCTGGCGCGAGTGAGGTTAAATTAGAAATGGATGATGTGAAAATCACCATTAAAACAGGATCTGACTCAGATACCACAATAGTTCAGCAGATTCCTATGCAAGGACAGATACCGCAAATACCTACTGCAACAGCTCCTGCACAACAACCTGTAACAGCAGCTCCTGTAAAAACAGAATCGACTGCTCCTGCAGCAGCAGATGATTCAAAATATGTTACGATAAAATCACCAATTATCGGGACATTTTACAGAAAGCCTTCTCCGGACAAACCTTTATTTGTAGAAGTAGGACAAACTATTGCGGAAGGAGATGTTCTTTGTATTATAGAAGCAATGAAGCTTTTTAACGAAAT
This sequence comes from Flavobacteriaceae bacterium, assembly GCA_003443635.1. Classification (NCBI taxonomy): domain Bacteria; kingdom Pseudomonadati; phylum Bacteroidota; class Flavobacteriia; order Flavobacteriales; family Flavobacteriaceae; species Flavobacteriaceae bacterium. Next base: position 432,413 of record CP031964.1, read on the forward strand.
TGAATCTGAAATATCAGGTAAAATTGTTAAAATTTTAGTTGACGATTCTTCTCCTGTAGAGTTTGATCAACCTCTATTTTTAGTAGATCCATCATAACCATTTAAAAATTCCAATAACTAAAATCTCAAAATCCAATATTTGGAGTTTGGTACTTGGAATTTGAAATTTTTAATATAAGAAGTTATGTTTAAAAAAATATTGATAGCAAATAGAGGTGAAATAGCATTACGTGTTATTAGAACCTGTCGCGAAATGGGAATAAAAACTGTTGCTGTATACTCTACGGCAGATGCAGAAAGCCTTCATGTTAAATTCGCAGACGAAGCAGTTTGTATTGGTCCAGCACCTAGTAGTGAATCCTATTTAAAAATGGCAAATGTTATTGCAGCTGCAGAAATTACTAATGCAGATGCAATTCATCCAGGGTATGGGTTTTTATCAGAGAATGCTAAATTTTCGAAAATTTGCGAAGAACATGATATAAAATTTATTGGAGCATCGCCAGAAATGATTGATAGAATGGGTGATAAAGCCAATGCAAAATCAACAATGATAGCAGCTGGTGTTCCTTGTGTACCTGGAAGTGAAGGAATTATTGAATCATTTGAAGGTTGTCAAAAAATAGCTAAAGAAACAGGCTATCCAGTGATGCTTAAAGCATCAGCAGGAGGTGGCGGAAAAGGTATGCGTGCTGTTTGGAAACCAGAAGAGCTTAAAGATGCATGGGATTCTGCAAGACAAGAATCTAAAGCAGCTTTCGGAAATGACGATATGTATATGGAAAAACTTATAGAAGAACCAAGACATATTGAGATTCAGGTTGTAGGAGATTCGAAAGGGAAGGCATGTCATTTGTCAGAGCGAGATTGTTCTGTACAACGACGTCATCAAAAATTAACAGAAGAAGTACCTTCACCTTTTATGACAACGGCATTGCGTAAAAAAATGGGTGAAGCTGCTGTAAAAGCTGCAGAATATATAAAATATGAAGGCGCAGGAACAGTAGAGTTTTTGGTAGACAAACATCGTAATTTCTACTTTATGGAAATGAATACTCGTATCCAAGTAGAGCATCCAATCACCGAGCAAGTTATTGATTTTGATTTAATACGTGAACAAATATTAGTAGCAGCTGGTGTTGCTATTTCAGGTAAAAACTATACACCTAATTTACATTCTATAGAATGCCGTATTAATGCGGAAGACCCATATAATGACTTTAGACCATCACCTGGGCGAATTACAACTTTACACGCTCCAGGAGGACATGGTGTTCGTTTAGATACTCACGTATATGCAGGGTATATGATTCCTCCAAACTACGATTCTATGATTGCAAAGTTAATTACAACAGCACAAACACGTGAAGAAGCAATTAATAAAATGAAACGTGCTTTAGATGAATTTGTTATAGAAGGTATAAAAACAACAATACCTTTCCATAGGCAATTAATGGATCACCCTGATTATATTGAAGGGAACTATACTACTAAATTTATGGAAGATTTTGTAATGAAAGCACCACAAGAAGATTAAAACTTAAAACTCCGAATTTTTTCGGAGTTTTTTTATGATCATTTTTTTCTTTTTATAAAATTGTTTTTTAGTAAAAGTGAAAATACAGTTCTATCCTTTTATAAAAGTCACTATTTCTAAAACAGTATCTTTACAGGTAGCAAAACTATTGTAATGAAGCTTTCATATTGGGAAATAAAATCGTGGTTAAGTAATGTCGATTTCACTATTATAGGAAGTGGTATAGTTGGCTTAAATTGCGCACTTTATTTAAAAGAGAATAACCCTAAAGCCAATATTTTAATATTAGAAAAAGGAATATTACCTCAGGGAGCAAGTACTAAAAATGCTGGATTTGCTTGTTTTGGTAGTTTAAGCGAAATCTTGAGTGATTTAAAATCACATTCAGAAGAAGAAGTCGTGCAATTAGTAAAAAAAAGGAGAGATGGCTTGCAGTTATTACGAACAACATTAGGGGATAAAGCTATAGATTATCAACAATTAGGAGGGTACGAGTTGTTTAATAATAATACATTATTTGAAGAATGTAGGTTACAAAGAAAGTATATCAACGCACTGCTTCATCCCTTATTTAAATCAAATGTATTTAATTTTAAAAAAGACATATTCAATTTTAAAAATATAGAGAAAGAATATAGTTTCAATTCTTTTGAAGGGCAAATAGATACAGGAAAAATGATGAAAACTTTATTATATAAAGTTCAATCTAAAGGCGTAAAAATTATTAATAATGTAACCGTCCAACACTTTGAAAATAATAACAATTCAATACATATAAAGACCAATCAATTAGATTTTAAAACAAATAAACTTGTTATAGCTACCAATGGTTTTGCTTCACAGTTAATAAAAGAAGATGTTAAGCCAGCAAGAGCTCAGGTATTAATTACAAAACCAATTAAAGACTTACATATAAAAGGCACATTTCATTTAGAACAAGGGTATTATTATTTTAGAAATATTGAAAACAGAATTCTTTTTGGAGGTGGTAGAAATCTTGATTATAATGGAGAAGAAACAACTGAATTTGGTCAAACGCAACACATTCAAGGTCAATTAGAAAAAATCTTGCAAATTACTATTTTGCCAAAGACATCATTTGAGGTAGAGCATCGTTGGAGTGGTATAATGGGTATAGGAAATCAAAAAAAAGCTATTGTAAAACAATTAGATAATAATGTGTTTTGTGGTGTGAGGTTAGGAGGTATGGGAATCGCTATTGGAAGTAGTATAGGTAAGGAGTTAGCAGAATTAATTATTGCGAGTTAAGAGAATGTAAAGTTCGGCTTCTTTTTTGCAATGAAACTCTATAATAAACGTCAAACACCATACACTTATTCATGTTTATGCGAAAAATATGTGTTTTATTATTAGTTTTCTTTCAAGTATTATATATAAATGCTCAGGGACTTGTTCAAAATAATGAAGACACCAAAATTGATTTTAAAATTAAAAACTTAGGATTTTATGTCGATGGTACGTTTTCTGATATTGCTATAACCAGTAACTTTAATAGTAATAATTTATCCAATAGTTACATAAAAGGCATTGTTAGAGTAAATACTATTAATACAGATAATAATAAAAGAGATGCACATTTACGTAGAGCAGATTTTTTTGATGTTGCCAGTTATGAATTTATAGAATTAGAATCTATAGAATTTGAAAAAGAGACGCAAAACAAATACAAGCTTATAGCAAAACTAACAATAAAGAAAACAACTAAAACTATTGTTATTCCTATAGAAATAATCGAAACTAAAAATTTAGTACGCTTAACAGCTAATTTCGATATAAATAGATTAGATTATGGAGTGGGAGAAAGTAGTTTTGTAATGTCTGATACTGTTAAGATTGAAATAGTCTATAGCGGAAAAAAATAATTATTTGAAAACTAATGCTTTTATAGATGTTATAATTGTTGGTGGAGGGCTTGCAGGCTTAGTAAGTGCCATACACTTATCTAAATCTGGTATTCAAGTTTTACTTATCGAAAAGAATGAATACCCTAAACATAAAGTTTGTGGTGAATATATATCTAACGAAGTATTACCTTATTTACAATCTTTAGATTTTGATCCTTTTAGATATGGTGCAAAAAGAATTGATAAATTTGAATTAACTACACCAAAAAACAAATCGATTAAAGCTACTTTGCCACTTGGTGGATTTGGGGTTAGCAGATATACTATTGATCAAGCTTTAGCAGAAAAAACTAAAGAAAACAAAGCTATTATTATACAGGATGTAGTTACAGATATTCAATTTTCTAACAATATATTTACTGTTTCTACTAAAAATGAGAGTGAGTACACATCTAAATTAGTTATTGGTGCTTATGGTAAACGTTCTGCTATTGATGTAAAACTAAATAGAAGGTTTATAAAAAATGAATCTCCTTTTTTGGCGGTTAAAACACATTTAAAAGGTGATTTTCCAGACGACCTGGTAGCGCTTCATAATTTTAAAGGAGGTTATTGCGGTATCTCTAAAGTAGAAAATAATGCTATAAATGCTTGTTATATTACCGATTACAAAGCGTTTAAAAAATATAAGAATATAGAAGAGTTTCAGGAAAAGGTAGTTTACAAAAATATAGCCTTAAAAACAGTGTTTAAAAACTCTTCAACTTTATTTAAAAAACCAATAACAATTAGTCAAATCTCATTTTCTTCTAAAAGCCCTATAGAAAACCATATTTTAATGTGTGGAGATACAGCTGGAATGATCCATCCTTTGTGTGGAAACGGAATGAGTATGGCAATTCGTAGTGCACAAATAGCTTCTAAATTAATTATCAGTTTTATAAGTGGCGAAATTTCTAGAAGTGCTCTGGAAAGAGAATATAAAAACCAATGGAATAGGGAGTTTAAAAAACGACTTAAAACGGGCCATTTAGTAGCGTCATTATTTAAATGGGATGGTTTTTCCGAAATTGTAATGTTAGGTATGAAATGCTTTCCCAAATTATTGCCAAAAATTATTAAACAAACTCACGGAAAACCGTTATTAGCAGAATGAGTTTTTTAGTTGACACTACATATAGAACAAATGAAGAAGAGATAATGGATGATTTTTCCATTACTGGAGATGTTTTGGACAATACACTAGATCAATTAGCAAATATTAATAAATGGTTAGGGGGAAATCAAGTGACGCTAAGTGGATTGAAAACAATGCTTAAAAAACATCCTAAAGATGAGATTATAACTATAGTAGATCTAGGTTGTGGAGGTGGAGATATGTTGCGATTAATAGCAGATTATGGCCGAAAACATGGATATATTTTTAAACTTATAGGAATTGATGCAAATGAATACACTGTAGAGCACGCTAAAAAACGGTCGCAAGCGTATCACGAAATTCAGTTTCTAAAACAAGATATTTTTTCAGAAGAATTTAATACACTTTCTTATGATATTGTAATTGCAACCTTGTTTTTACATCATTTTAAGGAAGATCAGATTTTAAACTTATTACGGTCAATATTAGAGAAAGCTCGCATAGGTGTTTTAATAAACGATTTACATAGACACAGATTGGCCTATTATCTTTTTAAATTGTTAAGCCTTACTATTAAAAATAAAATGGTAAAAGAAGATGGCTTAGTTTCGATTTTAAGAGGGTTTAAAAGAATAGACTTAATACAAATTTCAAAAAAATTAGACGTAAATAGTATCATCAAATGGAGATGGGCTTTTCGTTTTCAATGGATAATCCAAAAATAAATGAGTGTAAAAATAACAGCAGTAGCAAAGCAACTGCCAGAACATTATAGAAAGACAGAAGAGATTATTCCTTTTGTTGAATTGTGGATGAGTGAACAAGAAGATCGTTTTAGACGTAAAGTGATTAAGCTTTTTCAAAATGCAGGAGTAGATAAACGTTACTCAATTATGGATCCAGAAGATGTGTTTTTAAAAACATCTTTTGAAGAAAAAAATGATATTTATACTCGAGAATCTATAAAATTAGCAGAAGGTGTTTTAACGAAAGCATTAGATAAAGCAAATCTTAATCCAAAAGATCTTGATTATATTATTACTGTTAGTTGTACAGGGATTATGATTCCTTCACTAGATGCGTATCTTATCAATAGTTTAGGGTTACGCCAAGATATAGTGCGTTTGCCCGTTACAGAAATGGGATGTGCTGCCGGAGTTTCAGGGATTATTTATGCAAAAAACTTCCTGAAAGCAAACCCGAATAAACGCGCTGCTGTAATTGCTGTAGAAGCACCAACAGCAACATTTCAATTAGATGATTATTCGATGGTAAATGTAGTGAGTTCGGCTATTTTTGGAGATGGAGCTGCAGCAGTAATTCTATCCTCTCACGAAACTGAAGAGGGACCAGAAATTATAGATGAAGCAATGTATCATTTTTATGATGCGGAGCATATGATGGGTTTCAAATTAAGAAATACAGGATTACAAATGGTATTAGATAAATCAGTACCAGAAACTATTTCTAATCATTTTCCAAATATTATACATCCGTTTTTAGAACGCAATAATAAAACTATAACAGATGTAGATCATCTGATTTTCCATCCAGGAGGTAAGAAAATTGTACAAACTGTGGAAGAATTATTTGGTTCATTGGGTAAAAATATTGATGATACTAAAGAAGTTCTTAAATTGTATGGCAATATGTCCAGCGCAACAGTACTTTATGTGCTAGAGCGTTTTATGGATAGAGGTGTTAAAAAAGGAGATACAGGACTCATGTTAAGTTTTGGACCAGGATTTTCCGCACAACGAACATTATTACAGTGGTAAAAGAATTTGAAGATAAAAAATATTGGGCTGTCATTTTAGGAGGTTCTAGTGGATTGGGTTTAGCAAGTGCAAAAAAGCTAGCGAAACACGGCTGCAATATTTGTGTTATTCATAGAAATAGAAAATCTGAAATAGAGAAGATAGAAACTGAATTCGATCAGATTAAAAATGAAGGAATTGAATTTATATCTTTTAATGTAGATGCCTTTAAGTCTGAAAAGAGATACGAACTTATTGAAGAATTGAAAGCTGTTTTAGGAAACGAAAGTAGAATTCGTGTATTACTGCATAGTGTAGCAAAAGGGAATTTAAAACCTATGGTATCTTCAGAAATACCAATGCTTAAAAATGATGATTTTCATTTAACTATTGATGCCATGGCAATTAGTTTGTACGATTGGACCAAAGCCATTTTTGATGCGCAATTATTTGCTTCAGATGCCAGAGTGATTAGCTTTACAAGTGAAGGAAATAGTAAAGCATGGCGTAACTATGCAGCAGTATCTGCAGCAAAAACAGCGTTAGAAGCTATTTCAAGAAATATTGCTTTGGAATTTGCACCTTTCGGAATAAAGTCGAATTGTATTCAAGCTGGAGTAACAGATACCGCATCGTTACGGATGATTCCTGGAAGTGATAAAATAAAAGAACATTCGGTATTAAGAAATCCGAATAATAGATTAACGACTCCAGAAGATGTTGCTAATGCAGTATATTTATTAGCAAAAGATGAAGCGGCTTGGATTAATGGAACAATAATTCCAGTAGATGGAGGTGAACATATAAGTTAAATGAAACCGTCAGAAATCATAAAACTACTTCCGTATCAACAACCCTTTTTGTTTGTAGATGAACTTGAAGAGATTTCAGAGAATGGAGTTATAGGAAGCTATACGTTTAAAGATTCGGAGTTTTTTTATAAAGGCCATTTTAAAGAAAACCCGATAACTCCAGGTGTAATTTTAACTGAAACAGCAGCTCAGATAGGTGTAGTTTGTTTAGGAGTCTATTTATTAAAAGATACAATTTCAGAAGAGAAAACTCCTCAAATTGGATTAACCTCTAATGAGATGGATTTTTTTATTCCAGTACTACCAGGAGAAAGCATTAAAGTGATTTCAGAGAAAGTATTTTTTCGATTTCATAAATTAAAATGTAATGTGAAACTATTTAATGCCAAAGACGAATTGGTTGCTAGAGGTATTATTTCAGGAATGATAAAATGAATAAAAAACAACGTGTCGTAATTACAGGTTTAGGTGTAGTATCACCTAATGGCATAGGTATTCCTAATTTTACAAAAGCTATTAAAAATGGTGAGTCAGGGATTCGATTTCAACAAGAGTTAAAAGATTTAAACTTCTCGTGTTGCATTGGTGGAATTCCACCTGTAACAGACGAGATTATATCACAATATTTCACTTCGCTTCAATTAAGGAATTTTAATAGCTCAGGAATTTTATATGGCTGTATTGCAGGCATGGAGGCATGGAAAGATGCTGGTTTAGAGGTTTCAGAAAATAGTACTTTAGATGTAGATAGTGGTACTGTTTTTGGAACTGCCGCATCTGGAGTTGATAAATTTAGAGAGTCTATTTATAAAATAGATGATAAAAAAGTAAAGCGTTTAGGAAGTACAGTAGTACTACAAACAATGGCTAGTGGTGTTACAGCATATTTAGGTGGCATTTTAGGGTTAGGAAATCAAGTCACAACAAATTCTTCCGCCTGTACTACAGGAACAGAAGCAATTATCATGGGAATGGAACGCATTCAATTTGGGAAAGCAAAACGAATGTTAGTAGGCAGTTGTAGTGACCATGGTGCTTATTTATGGGGAGGATTTGATGCAATGCGTGTGATTACATATAAACATAATGATGATCCAGAAAAAGGTTCACGACCTATGAGTGCAACGGCTTCTGGATTTGTCCCAGGGAGTGGTGCTGGAGCTTTGGTGTTAGAATCACTTGATAGTGCTTTAGAACGTGGTGTTACTATTTATGCTGAAGTATTGGGAGGTAATATAAATTCTGGCGGACAACGAAACGGCGGTACAATGACGGCTCCAAATTCAGAAGCAGTACAACGTTGTATTACAGATGCGATTGAAGATGCAGGAATCAACGCTTTAGAGATTGACGCGATTAATGGACATTTAACAGCTACGATTAAAGATCCGGTTGAAGTGAAAAATTGGTCAGAAGCACTAGGCCAGAAAGGAAGTGATTTTCCATATATTAATTCTCTAAAGTCAATGATTGGACATTGTTTAGCAGCTTCTGGAGCTGTAGAAAGTGTTGCAACTGTATTGCAATTAAAAGAAGGATTTATATTTCCATCTATTAATAGTGAAGATGTTCACGAAGACATTAAAGAAATAATTGATATCTCTAAAATTCCACAAAAAACCATTTATAAAGATTTGAATATTATAGCAAAAGCAAGCTTTGGTTTTGGAGATGTAAATGGATGCGTTATTTTTAAAAAATATTGAAACAAAAAATTATAATGAATAAAGAAGATTTAATAGCGTCACTAAAAACAATTGTAAAACCATATATTCAAAACGAAGAAGCATTTGAAAACCTGACTGAAGAAACTGATTTTATAACAGATCTTAAAATTAACTCAGCAAATCTAGTGGATGTAATTTTAGATGTTGAAGACGAGTATGATATTGAAATCGATAATGATTCGATGGAAAAAATGCTAACCGTAAAAGCTGCTATGGAAATTATTACCACTAAGCTTGAGGGGAAATAATGATTGGTAACGATATTGTTGATTTAAAACAAACATTTTTAGAAAGTAATTGGAAACGAAAGGGTTTTTTGGATAAAGTATTTACTCAAAAAGAACAAAACTACATTTCAACATCACCAGATGCGTTTAAAATGGTTTGGCAATTATGGAGTATGAAAGAGAGTGCTTATAAAATTAACATACAGCAATTTCGGAATAGATTTTTCAATCCTAAAAAAATTGAATGTACGCTAGTAAATACTTCAAAAGGAATTGTAACTATTGATAAAACACAATATTTTACTACCTCAGAAGTGAAAACAGATTATATTTATACAGTAGCGATATTAGAAGAAACTACTACTTTAAATGGTAATTGCTTTAAAATAAAAGATACCAATTATAGAACACAACACCAAATGTGCTACAACCAATTAAAACAGACAATATCTCAAAATAGTAAAATTGAAAAAAGATTAATTTCTATAAAAAAAGATGCTTTAGGAATTCCAAAATTATATGCAAATAATAAACCTTTAAATTTGGACTGTTCTATAACACATCATGGATACTACGGTGCTTATATTGTTCGTGAAACATTGAATTAATTGAATAAAAAGTGTTCAACAAAGCCATACAATTTGTTATTAATAAAAGAGTTGCCATAATAGCGATTCTTGGGTTATTGACTATTATTGGGCTGTTACAAACAGTAACAAGTTTAAAAGTAGATAACTCTTTATCTATCTGGTTTCTTGAAGAAAATAAAGATTATCAACAATACATTAAATTTCAAGAAGAACAAGGCTCTGATGAGATTTTCATTGCTATGTTTCCAGTTAAAAACAGCTTTTCTGAAACTAATGTTAATCGACTTTCACTACTACATCAAAAAATAGATACTTTACCTTATGTGAATGCTAGTTTTAGTATCGCAAATGCGAAATATCCTATTTATGCCAATAATAAAATTTACTATCAAAATATTTATGATACCAAGCGAAGCGAAAGGAGTTTAAACAATTTATTAGATAAGCTTCCTGTAATCAAAAAGCAATTAATTTCTGAAGATACGGAGCATTTGTTTTTTTATATTCAAATGGACCCTAGTCATACTATTGAAGCCATACGGAGTGAAGCTGTAGCACATATTGAATCAGTTATTGAAAGCGTTTTTGGAACCAATTACTTTCATACAGGGGCACCTGTTTTAAATGAAGCATATAATAATACTATTTATAATGAATCTGTTTTTTTTGCAGTCATTACCGTAATTGTAGTGCTATTAATGCTTCTATTTTTATTGCCACATCGAAGCTATTTGTTATTAGCTATTAGTGCAATAATAACCCCTATAGCTTTACTATTTGGAACTTTAGTGAGTTTAGGGTATAAACTAAATATGATTTCGATGTTGATTCCTACTATTCTTTTGGTATATAGTGTGAGTGATGCGATTCATATTATAAACATGTATCATAAGCAGCGAAAAAGCGAAGGAAATTCTAAAATAGTACAGATACAAAAAGCATTGTTCAAAAGTTTAAAACCTTGTTTTTATACGACTTTAACCACTTTAACAGGTTATATCGCTTTATATTTATCACCGCTTCCTGCATTTAAAAATATGGGATTATTTACCTGTATAGGTCTATTGTTATCCTTTGTTTTGGTATATGTGATTACAGCTATCGGATTTAGTTTTATGCCTAAGCATTTAAAAACTGAAAATAGTTTTTTATCTAAATTAAAACCCATTAATTTAGATAAACTCACTTTCAAGCTAAACAGTTTTACAACACGATATAAGCATTCTATTATTGTGGTATCTTCAGTATTATTTGTCATCGGTATTTTTTCTATTTCTAAAATTGAAGTGAATACAGACTCATTGAATATGCTTGGAAATGGAGAGGCAAAACAAAACTTAAAAGCAATAGAAAAAGAGCTTGATGGAAGCACACGTTTACAAGTAAATGTAGTCAATACTTCAAGAGAAAGCTTATTAAATAGTAGCACATTTACAAAACTGAAACAATTTCATGAAAAACTAAATAACAACGAGTATGCGTCCTCTCCAGTATCATTACTCAATGTAAAAGAGTTTCTAGAAAAACGCTCACCAGTATTATTTCAAAATGGATTTAGTAGTATTAAAATGGATTCTATTTTAATTAAAAGTAAAGAAGAATCAAATACATTTTTCTCAATGTTTTCTGATGATTTTTCTAAATTGGGCATTTCGGTAAATGTGAGAGAATTAAAAACAAAAGAACTTGAAGATTTGTTTATTCAAATTGAAAATGATTTCCATTCTATTTTTGATGATGCTTATAATATTGAAATCCGTGGGTTTTCAGCTGTTTTTGCGAAACTAAATAAGTTTATCATTCAGACACAATTTCGATCTTTTGGAGCAGCATTTATCATATCATTTATTGTATTATTTATTTTTATAGGAAACATTAAAACGAGTGTTTTGGTATTAATTCCTAATCTTCTTCCTTTAGCGTTACTCGCTATTATAATGAGTATACTTAATATTCCTTTGGAAATTTCAACAGTGATGATTGCACCTATCATGCTAGGGATTGCAATGGACGATACGATACACTTAACATATAAGTATAAAAAGAATACAGGAGCCGTCATTTCTAAAATGGATAATGCCATTATATACACAGGGGATGCCTTGTTTTCAACCACTATTGCTTTAGTATTTGGATTTTTAATTATAGGTTTTAGTGGTGTCATATCTGTAAGCACATTTGGCCTACTTTGTGCTTTTACTGTTGCTGCTGCGCTACTTGCAGATTTGTTATTTTTACCTGCTTTAATTAAGACGTTTTCAAAATAATGCTTGCAATAAAAGAAAACTTATACCAACAGTGTAAACTGTTTTTAGAACAACGCTTACAGTCTGTACAGAATACGATGCAAGATATTCAGAAATCACTATTATCTGAAACTAAAAGTAGTGCAGGAGATAAACACGAAACAGGGAGAGCAATGTTGCAATTAGAGCGTGAAAAAGTGGGAAATCAGTTGGCTGATATTCAAAAAGTTGGAGAAACTTTGAGTAAAATAGATCGATCTAAATCTCATAAAATTGTATCCCTTGGGAGTGTTGTATATACTACAAAGGCTAATTATTTTATAGCGATTAGTGCAGGCGAATTAAAAGTTGAAAACACATTGTTTTATGCTATTTCTCCAAGCACTCCTATTGGACAATTATTATTATCTAAGCAAAAAGGAGATGCTATACGATTTAGAAATGATGATTTTATAATTGAAGCTGTTTTTTAAAATAATACGTTTAGATACTTACTTAACAACTTCTAAAAATACTTCAGCTTGATTTTTGAGAGCTTTTAAATGTTGAAAAAAGATAATTTCATGATTCAATTTAGCTTCAATTAAATAATAATTCCCTTTAAAATAAGATTGTTTTACAATAGCTTTTAAATTTGAGTTAGATACGACCTTTAATTGATGAGCATATACAATCCCATAAGAATCGAGAACATTAAATTCTCCAAAAAACGAAGCAATCAGAACGCTTTCTGGGTGTTTAAATAAATATTGAGGTGTATTGTTTGCAATTATCTTGGCATTATTCAACACAATCATATGATCAGCGTAGCCTAAAACATCTTCTCTATCGTGTGTGGCTACAACACATGCAATATCTTTATCTTTTAAATATTGAAATAAATTACGCCTTAAAGATTGTTTTTTAAAATTATCGATATGACTAAAAGGTTCATCTAATAAAATGATTTCTGGTTGTTTTGCAATAGCTCTAGCAAGAGCTACACGTTGTTTTTGACCACCACTTAATAGTTTTACTTTCGTTTTTGCAAAAGAAGATAATTCAACCACTTCGAGAAGCTCTGCAGTACGCTCTCTTTTTTCTTCAGGATAAAAATTAGACAGATACTTGCCTACGTTTTCTTCTACAGAAGTAAAGGGCATTAAATCAAATTCTTGAGAAACATACCTTATATGCTCAGGGTCAATGACCAAATTATATTCAGGGCCTAATATCTGATTATCTTTCCAAAAAATCTGACCTTTATTTAAATCAAATTCACCATATAACAATTTTAAAAGTGTTGATTTTCCAGATCCACTTTCTCCAATAATAGATAAATGCTCTCCTGCTTTAACAGTAAAACTAATATTGCTTAAAATAGGTTGTTCTTGATACTGAAATGAAATATGTTTTACCTGAAGCATTTTATGAATAGAATCCAGTTAGGTTTTTATATCTAACTGGATTAAATAAAGTTATTGTTATCCTTTAATTGTTTCTTTGGTTTTGCTAGGTAATACTTCAAACCCCATATTATGTAATGTAAATCCAAAAATATCAGCCGCCTGTTCTATGGTTTTACTAATAGGAGTTCCTGCTCCATGTCCTGCATCAGTTTCAATGCGAATTAGAGTTGGATTAGTTCCAGTTTGTTTACTCTGTAACTCTGCAGCAAACTTAAAACTGTGAGCAGGTACCACGCGATCGTCGTGATCTCCAGTAGTTACTAAAGTTGCAGGATAAGATACCCCTGCTTTTACATTATGAACAGGAGAATAACCTTTTAAGTACTCAAACATTTCTTTGCTTTGTTCTGCTGTACCATAATCATAAGCCCAACCTGCTCCAGCAGTAAATGTATGGTAACGTAGCATGTCTAAAACACCAACAGCTGGTAAAGCTACCTTCATTAAATCTGGACGTTGTGTCATTGTAGCACCTACTAATAGCCCTCCGTTTGAGCCACCACTAATAGCTAAGTAATCTGAAGATGTATAATTATTAGCAATTAAATATTCGCCAGCGGCAATAAAATCGTCAAATACATTTTGTTTTTTTAACTGCGTCCCCGCATTATGCCATTTCTTACCATATTCCCCTCCGCCTCTAATATTTGGTACTGCGTAAATACCTCCTTGTTCTAACCAAACTGCATTAGAGGGGCTAAACGAAGGTGTTAAACTTACATTGAACCCGCCATAACCGTATAAAATTGTTGGGTTTTTACCATTGAGATCTAATCCTTTTTTATGAGTGATAATCATTGGAACTTTAGTGCCATCTTTTGAAATATAAAATACTTGTTTGCTTTCATAACTATCAGAATCAAAATCAACATTAGGTTTTTTATAAATGGATGATATACCATCTTTAGGGTTGTATTTAAAGATAGTTCCCGGTGTTTTATAATTAGAAAAACTGTAGTATAAAATAGGAGCTTCTTTTTTACCACCAAAGCTACTGGCACTTCCTATCCCAGGCAATTCAACTTCTCTTATTACCTTACCTTCGTAATCGTATTGTATCACTTTAGAAACGGCATCTACCATATATTCTGCAAAAAAGTAACCACCTCCTATTGATGGAGATAATACATTTTCAGTTTCTGGAATGAAATCTACCCAGTTTTCTGGTGTTGGATTGGAAGCATCAACAGTTACAATTTTTTGATTAGGCGCATTTAAATTAGTTAATAAGTATAATTTACTGCCTACATTTTCAAACACAGAAGTATCACTATTTGTATCCGCTAAAATTGTTATAATTTCCCCATTAGGGTTAGATAGATCTTTCATTAATAATTTAGATCCAGAGGTTGAAATTCTTGGATAAATAAATAAATAATTCCCATCTTCTGTAACACTTCCTGAAATATAACGATGTTTTTCTTCAGAAGTACCTCCATAAATTAAAGCATCATCTTTTTGTTTTGTTCCTAATTTGTGATAATACAGTTTGTGTTGATCGGTCTTTGCAGATAATTCACTTCCTTTAGGTTTGTCATAACTTGAATAATAAAAGCCATCATTGTTTTTCCATGAAATCCCACTAAACTTTATATCAATTAAAGTATCTTCAATAATTTGTTTGGTTTCAGTATTCATAATCAATACTTTTCTCCAATCACTTCCTCCTTCAGAAATAGAGTATGCGGCAATACTACCATCTTTAGAAAAGCTTACTTGCCCTAAAGACACTGTTCCATCATTACTAAATGTATTTGGATCTAAAAACACGTCTTCTTCACCATCATCATGAGTTCTATATAATACAAATTGATTTTGCAATCCGTCATTTTTATAATAATAAGTATAATTCCCTTCTTTAAAAGGGGCTCCTATTTTTTCATAATTCCACATTTTTTCTAAGCGTTCTTTTAACCCTTTTCGATATGGAATTTTATCTAAATATGCGTAAGTTGAAACATTTTGGGTTTTTACCCAATCTGCAGTTTCTTCACTTCTATCATCTTCTAACCAACGATAAGGATCTTTAACTTCTTCATCAAAATAAGTATTGACCACTTCCCCTATTTTTGTCTCAGGATAAATTATTTTTTGCTCTTCTTTGCATGAACTCATAAGGGTTATTATAAAAAACGGAATTATTAATTTTTTCATCGTATTGAATTTAATGTATTCAAAAATAACGAAAATATGTTGCCTGTCTTTTTAATTTAAATAATGTAGAAAATTACAGCTTATGAAATTATGGAATATCAGAGATATATTTAAAATCTTTTAGAAAAGATAAATTGTAGTTAGATACCATTTCTAATTTTTTGAAAAGCTATTCTAATTTGAGATTCTACAGTTTTGATAGAAATATTTAACTTAATGGCAATCTCTTTATTTTTTAGCCCTTTTTCTTTACTCAATAATAAAATTTCTTTACAACGTTTAGGGAGAGTATCTACAAGGGTTTTTATTCTCTTTATTTTTTGATTAACAATATATTGATCTTGTTCTAATTGAGATTGTAATAACTTATATTTAAGGTTCTCTAATAATAAATCTTTTCGTTTTTTTCGTTTAATATTATCCATACATTCATTGTAACTTACTCTAAATAAATAGGATTTTAATGAAGTATTTATAGTTATTTTATTACGTTTTTCCCACAGTTTAATAAAGGTATTTTGCACAATATCTTCTGCTTCAGGCATATCATGAGTAAACTGTACTATATAAGAACATAAAACTTTATAATATAGATCAAAAACTTCTTTTAAAGCCTGATTGTCATTGTTTTGTATTTGTTTCCATAAGACTTGGTCTTTCATGAAATAGATAATAAACTATTAAAAGAAATGAGTATATTTATGTAAATATCGAAAAATAAAATAAAATTTAAGGGTAAAATAAAATTTTAACGTCATTACAATATAAAAAACAAAGAAGTATATTTTGGAAGATATAATTATTAGATATATAACGAGTGAAATTTCTAAAGATGAACTTAAATCTTTAAAAAAATGGCTGCAAGTTGATGAAAATCAAAAACTGTTTGAGGAAATAGTTAAAGCTAATCAAGAATTGGCAATTGCTTATAATTCTGTAGATATAGAAAGTGCGTATAATAATGTTGAAAAAGCAATAACTCAAAAGCAAATTTTAAAAATAAACCCTTATCGTATATTATTAAAGTATGCAGCTATTTTAATAGTATTAATGAGTATTTCTATAGGGATGTATTCTGTTTTGAAACCTGATGTTCCTATATTAGAAGATCAAATTGTATTAGAATTAGAAGATGGTTCGTTACTGGATATTAATAAGAATGAAACTAAGGTTATTTTCAATAAGCAAAGAGAGGTTATTGCTAACCTACAATTAGGGGTTTTGTCATTTTCAAAAAACACTAAGAAAAATTCAAAATTAATTTATAATAAACTAATTGTCCCTTATGGGAAGCAGTTTAAACTAGAACTTTCGGATGGTACATTAGTGACTATTAATTCTGGAAGTAAACTCAGGTTTCCAACAACATTTTTTGGTACAAAAAATAGAGATGTTTTTATTGAAGGAGAAGCTTTTTTTGATGTAAAAAAAGATGAAAGTTCTCCTTTTATAGTTCATACATCAGATATGAATATAAGGGTTTTAGGGACTAAATTTAATGTGACTAGTTATCAAAATGAAAAAGAAACATTTGTTGTTTTAGAAGAAGGGAGTGTTGCAGTAAATAAACCTTCAGAAGTTTTTGATAAAAATAAAAGCATTATTATCAAATCAGGAGAACAAATAATTTTAGAGAATAAAAATGAAGAATATAAGATAATTCAAGAGCCAGATTTAGATAAACATTTTGCATGGAAAGAAGGTGTATTATTTTTTAAAAATGATCGCTTTGAAGACATAATTAAAAAATTAGAACGCTATTATAACATTGATATCAAAAATAACTCTTCACACTTAAATAATGTTAGATATACAGGAACATTTAAGGGAGAAAAGCTTGCAGAAGTGTTAGATACTTTTAAGGAATTATCTGAATTTAATTATAAAATAGAAGGAGATGTAATAATTATAAATCAAGTATAATGAAACAAATTAATTTTGTAACGGTTAAATTTTTTTTAAAGAGAAAACTTATTTTGTTGTTTTTAGTATTAGGTTTTTCCTCTATTACAGTGAGAGCGAATAGTCTCGAGAATATTAAAATTAGCCTTAATTTAAGTGATGTTCCTTTATCAGAAGCTCTTAGAGAAATAGAAATTACAACTGACTACAAATTTCTTTATAAAAATGAAGACCTTAATTTAAATAAGCAGATAAGTATTAAAGTAAAAGAGCAACCTATAGAGTATGTATTGTCAGAGCTTTTAAAAGAAGAAGAATTAGTTTTTAAAATTTTAAAAAATCAAATCATACTTAAGAAAAATTATCTAGAGCATTATCAAAATCACACAATTCAAGGTAAAGTAGTAGATAAAGAAACTGGCGAAGTAATCCCGTTTTGTAGTATAACAATAGGAACTACATATACAGGTACATCTAGCAATGAAGAAGGAGAGTTTATTGTTAATGTAGATATATTGCCTGCAGAGCTTATATTTTCTCATTTAAATTATGAAAAACAAACAATTGTAATATCTGAAACATTAGATGTAGTGGTGTCTATGCAACCTTTAGTTAATAATTTAGAAGCGATTACGCTACCAGTAGATAACGGTAGGTATGCACTTAGATTAGCTAAAGAAGCATTTAATAAAACTACAAGAGAATCAAACATAGGTAAGTTTGGAAAAGCTTTATATCGTCAGAAATCAAAAAATGGAGATAATTATTCGGAACTATCAGAAATTATTTATGACATTCGTTATTCTGATAGTGGAATTGAAGATTGGGATATATTAGAAGGGAGGTATGCTCTAAAGCCAGAAACCGTTAATAATAAAAATTACACACTTTTTTCACGTTTATTAAAAGCTATACAGCCTAATACCAAAGATCTTATCTTCCCATTACATCGTGAATTAGAAAGATTTTATGACATAAAAATTATAAATACATTTAATTCAGGACAAGATGAAATAGCAGTCCTATGGTTTAAGCCATTAAAAAATATTACAACCCCTATTTTTGAAGGTGAAGTATCTATAAATACCAAAACGTATGATGTGCTTAAAGTCACAGGATCTATCTCTAGAGACGATTTGAAGTTAGTGCGATTAACCGAAAAGAGCACCTATAAAAAGGACTATAAATTATCGTATGAAATAGCCTTTAAAAAAGATACTATCCTCGATCTAGCAATAGATTATATTAAGGTAGACCAAGAATTTGATTATTATAAAGAAGATAGTTTGCAAACACATGTGTCTTCCATTTCAAACCTTAGTTTTTTTGAATACTACACACCAACATCGCGAAGAAAATTAGGAAGACAATTTAGAAGAAAAGCTAGTGATTGGGATAATCTAAATGAAATAGGGTATAATAAAAAGTTTTGGGAAGATAACCCCATAGTAAAACGAACTCCAGTAGAACAAGAAGTCATCGCTTCTTTCGAAAAAGATAATGCTTTTGGATCAATATTTTTAAATAGCAAAGAACAAATTGCCTTGTTACAAACAAATATTGCAGGTGACCCTTTTATAAAAGAATTAAGTAAAAACCTAAATGAGTATAATAATTATAATCCGATAGAGAAAGTATACTTACATACAGATAAAGAGCTATTTTCAATGAGTGAGGAGTTATGGTATAGTGCTTATTGTACTTTAGGAGCTAATTATAATTATTCGTTAGCAAGCAAAGTTTTATATGTAAGTTTAATGAATTCAGATAATGAAATTGTTACGTTTCAAACTCAAGAACTTATTGAAGGAAAGGGGAAAGGATCTATAACTATTCCTGAAAACATAAAACCTGGACTATATCAATTAATTGCATCTACGAATTGGATGCGTAATTTTGATGAAGATTTCTTTTTTAGAAAGATTGTCAGCATAGTTGATAATGAGCACTTTAATAAAGAAGAGGTGAAAACTGATGATAAAATTGATTTGCAATTTTTTCCTGAAGGAGGAGATCTTATTAACGGTCTAAATAGCTTAGTTGCATTTAAAGCAATAGGAAATGACGGTATAAATAAAGCAGTTAAAGGTAAAGTGTTAAATGCTAAAGGAGATGTTATAACTTTTATAAATACTATAGATAATACTGCTGGAACAGGATTTTTTTATTTTACCCCTAAAATAGGTGAGACTTATGTTGCAGAATTAAAAGATGGTTCTAGATATCCACTTCCAGAGATAAAAAATGAAGGCTATAGTTTGACGATTAATAATTCGAGTTCTAGAAGAAGTATTATTGTAAAAATCCAAGCGAGTGAACAATTAAGAAACAAGAAATTTTATGTTATTGGATCTATACAGAATAAAAAATACTATCAAGGTCGATTTGAATTTGCAGATGCTGCTTTTGTAAATTTTGAAATCCCCAAAAACAAACTACCTAGCGGTGTTATGACACTTACCCTTTTTGATGAAAATGGGAAACCTTGGAATGAACGAGCACTATTTATTAATAATCAAGAAGAATTAGTAATAACTGCAGAACTTAACAAAAATAAGTTTGAATTTAGAGATAAGATTGAATTGGATATTAATGTTACAGATACAGATGGTAGACCAGTATCTACAAATTTGTCCTTAGCAATAACAGATAAAAATAAGATATTAAAAAATGCAAATACCTCAAATATACTAACTCAATTATTATTAGAATCAGAGGTAAAAGGATATATAGAATCTCCTGCACTTTATTTTAAAGATCAAAAACGTTCTACAAGAGCTAAATTAGATTTGATAATGTTAACTCATGGATGGAGACGTTTTAACTGGAGAGATTTAGAAAATCAAAAATTTAATAGTGCTAAAAAACACCCATTTACTAAAGGATTGAGTATTTCAGGAATTGCTAAAACTCTAAATAATAAACCGTTAATTGCTACAACATTAAAAGTAGTCGCTAAGTCAAAAGATGCTTTTGGAATGTATCCTGTAAAAACAGATGAGAATGGAAGGTTTAAAATAGATAATTTTAATCACACAGATTCTACAAAAGTTGTATTTAATGCTTATACAGATAAGGGTACTCCAATTGATATTAAAACAATCTTGGATGAACAAAAACCAGATATAACTTTTTCTAAATTGAGTTTTGGGAATTCTAAAACGAATGGAGATTTTAAGCATAATCAGGATTATTTTGAATCATCAAAACTGAGAAGAGAAACAGATTCACTATTTGATTTAAAGTATGATTTTAATAAAATTACTAACCTAGATGAGGTATTGTTAGAAGCAGAAGCTACTAAAAAATCATCTAATGCAGCACCCTCGGTATATGGTGTAGAGCCTGATGTTACAATTTATTCTAAAGGAAAAGAGTTTACAAGTTTTATACAATTATTAATAGGGGTCTCGGGTATTAATGTTGTGGGTTCAGGTAGAAGTGCTGCTGTTAGTATTAGAGGAGCAGGAAACCCTTTATGGGTTGTAGACGGAATTCCCATTGAATCCTCAGGAGTAACTGCAGGACCAGCACTAGTAGAAGGAGGAGGTGGACCAGAAGGGAATGCGCAAAGCACAGGAGCTCAGCTTGCATCTCCATCTGCAGCAACAGCTACTTCTATACCTTCAGATTTAGCAACGTTAAGCTCAAGAGATGTAGAACGAATAGAAGTACTTAAAGGAGCATCTGCTGCTATTTATGGACTGCGTGGAGGTAATGGTGTGATTCTTATTTATACTAAAAGAGGTGGAGTGATATATGACGATGTACTTTCACCAGAGTTTACGATCATGGGTTATTCAGGGGGAAAGGAGTTTTACTCACCCAAGTATGATGCAAAAAAAGAAGAACATATAAAACCAGATTATCGTACAACATTGTATTGGAATCCATCTATTATTACAGATAAAAACGGAAAAGCATCCATTACTTTTTTTAATTCAGACTTTACAGAAAACTTTCAAATAGATATTCAAGGTTTATCAGAATATGGTATTCCAGGAGCTTATTTAAAGGCCTTTGGTAAAAGAGAAAATAATTAATTATAAAATTTAGATTATGAAGTATTGTTTTAAATATTCTCGAATAAATATAAAAACTAAAACTATGTTTATAACAATTGTTTTTGTGTTTATCGCATTAGTAGTTCGCTCACAAGATATAGATAGTAAAGTAGTTATATCTCAGGAACAAGTAGAAGCTTCAGTTGTAGAGGCATTAGGAGAGAATTTAAAACGATATAATGAGAACAATACTATAGAGAAAGTATACATACATACAGATAAAGATTTGTTTTTACCAGGCGAAGATTTATGGTATAGTGGTTATACAGTTTTAGGATCTAATTATAAATATTCTAATAGTAAAGTATTATATGTAGATTTAATTAATTTTAGAGGTGATGTGATACTATCACAGACTCGGGAAATATTAGAAGGAAGAAGTTCAGGATCTATAGAACTTCCTAAAAATATATTGCCAGGAGATTATCAATTACGTGCTTATACGAGTTGGATGCGTAATTTTGATGCTAATTTCTTTTTCACAAAACGAATAAAAGTATTAGCGAGCGATTATAGAGAAGGTGTTTCTGATTTAGCGACTAAAAATAGAGCTATAGACGTCCAATTTTTCCCAGAAGGAGGCGATTTGGTAGAAGGGATTAACAGTTTGGTAGCATTTAAAGCTATTGGAGGAGATGGATTGTCAAGAGAAATTAATGGTAAAGTACTAAACTCAAAAGGGAAAGCAGTAGCGTTTATAAGATCGATACATAAGGGGGCTGGTTTTTTTAACTTAAAACCTGAATCAAGAGAGACATATACTGCAGAATTATCTAACGGATCAAAATATGTACTACAAACACCTAGAAAGGAAGGCTATGTAATCACTGTAGATAATGCAGATGCATCTAATTTATTTGTTAGAGTTGAAGCTAGTGAATCGTTAAAGAATAAACCGTTTTATTTATTTTTAGGACAATTACAAACACAGAATTATTATCAAGGGAAATTTAAGTTTAGAAGAGATCCTTACATAAACATTGTAATACCTAAAAAGAACTTACCGAGTGGAGTAATCACGATGACACTTTTAGATGAGGATAAAAAACCATTAAATGAACGCTCATTATTTATTAATAAAGAAGAAGAGTTAGTAATACAAACGCAATTAAACAAGTCAGTATTTCAATCTAGAGATGAGATAGTATTAGATATAAGTGTTACTGATAAACAAGGAATGCCAGTATCAACAGATTTATTGTTAGCAATTACAGATTTAGATAAAGTAGAAAAGAGCATTAATACTAAAAACATATTAACCCATTTATTATTAGAGTCTGATATAAAAGGACATATAGAAGATCCTGGTTTTTATTTTAAAGATAAAAGTATAACGACAAGGACTAAGTTAGATTTGATAATGCTTACTCATGGATGGCGACGTTTTAATTGGAAAGATATAAATGATAAAGATCAGGATACGTTAAAAATCTTTAATGTAGAAAGAGGAAAGACTATAGCAGGAACAGCGATGTGGACAGATCGGCAACCGTTTAAGAACAGAAATCTTGATTTGGTGGTAAAAGAGAAGGATGGCTTTGCTCAATATAGTTTAAAAACGGATGAAGAAGGGAGATTTAAGATAGATAACTTTAATCATACAGATTCTATTAAACTAGTATTTAATACTAAGAGAAAAAATGATGAGTTAATACGAATACTAATTGATTTGGATGAGATAGAAATACCTAAATTCCCTGAAGCAAATTTTAGATTATACCAAAATGATATATATAGAGAACCTTATCGAGATTATATTGAAAATGCAATATTACAAATAGAGACAGATTCGTTATTTGATTTAAGGTTTAACTCAAAAGAGACAACTCGATTAGATAAAGTAGATCTGGAAGCAGAGATAGAAAGGAAAGGTAATGGAGAGCATCCGAACTCTGCACCATCAACATTTGGGATAGACCCTGATAAAGTAGTGTATACAAAAGGGAAAGAGTTTCAGAGTCTTGGCGTGTTACTAAGTGGAGTTGGGGGCCTTTCAGTAGTTCCTGGAAATCCACCGAGTGTTTCAATAAGAAGATTTGGAGGATCTCCTTTATGGGTTCTTGATGGAGCACCAATTAATGCTACTGGAAATGGCATTCCTCTAGAAATTGCTAATTTAAATGGTTTTGTAATAGAGCGAATAGAAATTGCTAAGAGTGCATCCAACTTGGCTCTTTTTGGATTACGTGGAGGTAATGGTGTTATTTTGGTGTATACAAAAAGAGGAGATGGGAGAGTTCGAAAAGTAGTATCTCCAGAATTTACATTAGCAGGCTATTCAGGGGCAAAAGAGTTTTACTCACCCAAGTATGATGTAAAAAAAGAAGAACATATAAAACCAGACTATCGTACAACATTATATTGGAACCCATCCATTACTACAGATAAAAATGGAAAAGCATCCGTTACCTTTTTTAATTCAGACATTACAGAAAATATTCAGATTGATATTCAGGGTTTATCGGAAAATGGTATTCTAGGAACATATTTAAAGGCTTTTGGTAAAACAGATGAAAATAAATAAATTATTATTATTAGAAGGAACAATTATTTTTTTTAAAACAATTATTGATGAAAGAACAAATTAAACTTCATGAGAATATATTGACGGTAGGCTTCATCTTATTATTTATGATTATAGGTATTTCAGAAGTACTTGGTCAATCAGATATAAAAGAAAATAAGCCTCTAATAAATAAAGGTCAAATAGAGTTTATAAGTGAGAATTTAAAAGAATATAATAATCGAAATGTAATAGAGAAAGTGTATTTACATACAGATAAGAATATGTATACACCAGGTCAAAAATTATGGTATAGCGGATATACAGTATTAGGCGCTAATCATAAAGAGACTACTTTTAGTAAAGTACTTTATATCGATTTAATCAATTCAAACAGTGAAGTTGTTATTTCTCAGATCCAAGAAATTGATAAAGGTAAAAGTATTGGTTCTATTGTAATTCCTGAAGATCTAATATCAGGAGACTATCAATTACGCGCATATACTAATTGGATGCGAAATTATGACTCAGAGTTTTTTTTTACTAAGCAAGTTAAAATATTAAATACCGCTTTTACAGATATAGTTGATGTGAATGCAATAAAAACAGCAAATACTATTGATTTACAGTTTTTCCCAGAAGGAGGTGATTTGGTAGAAGGACTAAGTAGCTTAGTAGCATTTAAAGCTATAGGGTCAGATGGTCTATCTAGAGAAATCAATGGAAAAATATTAAACTCAAAAGGAGAAGTTATATCAATTATAAAATCAATACATAAAGGCTCAGGGTTTTTTTATTTAAAACCAAATAAAGAAGAATATTACTATGCAGAGTTAAATAATGGTATTAAATATGAGTTGCCAAAAGCTAAGAAAGAAGGTTATGTAATAACTGTAAATAATACTAGCCCATCAGAATTGTTAGTAAGAGTTCAGGCAAGTAAATTTTTAAGAGATAATCCGTTTAGTTTATTTATAGGACAATTACAAAAGCAGAAGTTTTATCAAGGAGAATTTAATTTTTCAGAAAAACCTTATATAGAAATAAAAATTTCTAAGAAAGGCCTTCCAAGTGGAGTAACAACGATAACACTTTTTGATAAAAAAAATAGACCAATGAGTGAGCGTTCATTATTTATAGATAATGAGAAAGAATTAATAGTAACAACTCAGATTAGCAAAGAAGAATTTAATACAAGAGATCAAATTGATTTAGAAATAAGTGTAACCGATGCAGAAGGACAACCAATATCTGCAGATTTATCGTTAGCAATAACAGATTCAGAAAAAGCTAGAAAAGATACTTATGCTTCAAATATTTTAACACAATTGTTATTAGAGTCTGATTTAAAAGGTTATATCGAAGCTCCATCATTTTATTTTAAAAATAAAGATTTTACTACCAAAAGTAAATTAGATTTATTAATGTTAACTCATGGTTGGAGACGATTTAATTGGGAAGATATTTATAAAAAAAATAAGGATACAATAAAAGCATTTAATTTTGAAGAAGGATTGGTATTATCAGGTATTGCAAAATGGAGAAATAATAACTTATTAAAGGAAGAAGAAATAGAAATATTGGTTAGAGATAAAGATGGCTTTACTCAATATAATACAAAAACTGATAATGAAGGACAATTTAAGATAACAAACTTTAATCATGTTGATACAGTAGATGTTGTACTTAATTCCAGAAATAAAAAAGGAAATCTTAGAAGTGTGCGAGTATATTTAAATGAAAGAAAACAATTAAATGTGCCAGAGTCAAGTTTTAGAATTAGTAAAAAAAGCGAAGAAAATAAAAATAAACTTTATATTATAAATTCTAAACTACAAAAAGAAGCAGATTCAATATTCGATTTGCAGTTTAATTCAAAAAAAGTAACTGTTTTAGATAAAGTAGTATTAGAGACAGAAATAGATAAAGATGAAAAAAGTAACCCTAATGCATTATCATCAACATTTGGTATACAGCCTGATGCAGTAGTATATACAGAAGGAAAAGAGTTTCAAAGTTTTGGCACATTACTAAGTAGAGTTGGAGGGCTAACGGTTGGTACTGGAAATCAACCAAGTGTTACTCTGAGGAGAGCAACAGGAAGCTCTGTTAATGGAGGAACTGATTTGTTATGGGTTCTTGATGGAGTTCCTATTGCCAACAGTAGTATTGTGCCTATAGAAATTGCCAATTTAAGTAATTTTGAAATAGAACGAATTGAAATCGCCAAGAGTGCCTCCAATTTGGCTATTTTTGGTTCAAGGAGTGCAAACGGAGCGATTTTAATTTATACAAGAAGAGGAGATGGGAGAGTTCGTAAACTGGTCTCGCCAGAATTTAGGATAGCAGGTTATCCTTTTTCAAAAGAATTTTATGCTCCAAAGTATAATGTTAAAAAAGAAGAACATATAAAACCAGATTATCGTACAACACTATATTGGAATCCAAATTTAAAAACAAATAAAAATGGAAAAGCGATAGTTACTTTTTTTAATTCGGATGTAACAAACCAAATACAAATAGACATACAAGGGGTTTCAGAAGGTATTTTAGGAACTTATTTGGAGATTTTTGGAGAGGAAGATTAATGAAAAAAGGATTATTAAAGTTTAAAATAATATTTGTATTAGCTCTGCTTTGGAGTTCAATGAGTGATGCTACTATTTTATTTAAAGAAGACATCAAAATAACCTTAGATTTAAAACAAGTAGCAATTTTAGAAGTTCTATCAGAAATAGAAAGAATAACAGAATTCACTTTTTTTTATAAAAATGAAGATGTTAATCTAAACACAATAGTTACCATAAAACTTAGTGAAACTCCTATAAATTTAGCCTTAGCAGAACTTTTTAAAGAAAAGCCTATAACATTTAAAATTATAAAGAATCAAATTGTTCTTAAAAAGAAAAATTTACATGACAACCATAATCAAGAATTACAGATTTTATGTAAAGTAATTGATTATAAAACTAAAACCCCTTTATCATTTGCTACAATACGTGTTAAAAACACTTCATTAGGAGTTATTGCTGATGATAAAGGACAGTTTAGGGTGCCTTATAAATACAAGCAAAATAATGATACTATTATTATCAGTTCTATAGGTTATAAAACTAAAGAAATAGCAGTAAATAATTTAAAAGATAGAGAAACAAACATTATAGGTATAGAAACTAAAATAGAAACCTTAGCCGAAGTAGATTTAGAGAACAATAAAAAACGCTTATCTATAAAACAAATTGTAGAAAAAGCAATAGAGAGTATTTCAGATAATTATCCAAGTAATCCAAATTCATACGTAGGTTATTATAGAGATTATAAACTTATAGATGATGAGTATTTTAATCTTAACGAATGCCTCGTAGAAGTTTTTGATGGAGGGTTACAAACACATAAATTTAGTGACCCTAATAATCAAGCTGTATTATATAATTTCCATGTAAATGAAAACTTTAAAAGAGATGAATATTTAGAAACACCATACGATAATAAAAGAAAAAAGTTTATAAAAGGTGCAATATTATCTCCTTTAGGAGGTAATGAATTATCTATTTTGAATGCTCATAATCCAATAAGAAACCATAATGATTTTTCATTTTCATTTATGGATATTTTTAAAAAAGATTTTGTTAGTAATCATAGCTTTAAATTTTTAAAACGAACTTCATTAAATGATACACCCATCTATGAGATACAATTTGAAGCATTAAGAACTGTCACAGAAGATAATTATAAAATTTCGGGGAAATTATTTATAGAGACAACTAATTTTTCAATCCACAAAATAGAATATGAAGTCCTAGAGGTTGAATTGGAAATTATAAATCCACATACTGCTAAACCTGATGATCTAGATATAATTAAAACTTATAAGCCTTTTTATTCTTTAAAATTAGAATATGCTCCTTTAAAAGACAAGATGTACTTGAACTATATTTCTTTTAACAATCATTTTCAATTAAAAAATAAAGCACGTTTTAAGGTCGAAAAAATCTCATATGATAATGAACGCAATGCTTTTTTGATTCAATTTAATAATCCATTAGTAGCAAGCTATGTTTCTTTTGGAAGTGGAAGAAAATTAATCCCAGCTTCAAATAAGATTAAAAATTATGTATTTAACTATAAGAAAAGAAAGCTAAAAGTTAAGAATATCGAAATGATAAATTATACGCTAATGAGAGTTAATCTTAAGGATAACAAATTTTCTGAAGAACTAAGTGATGAAGGTAATATAACAAAACATCTTAAATATCAAATTCGTAACTTAAGAGATGTATTTGATAGAAAACTTAATAAAACTAAAGAGTTAGAGATATATCAATTTAGAGAGTTTTTTGTCCAAGAAGTATTTCCTAATAAGGAATTACCCAGTAATATCGAATTTGTAAATAAAACGCTACCTCTCTCTCAATCTAAAATTCACAAGTTTGAAGCAAAAAATAAGTATTGGATTAATACTCCTTTACAAGTAATTAAAGATTAATGTATTAAATTAAAAAAGCTCTTATATATCTATATAAGAGCTTTTTTTAAATATTATAAATGAAATAGAATCAATCTAAACTAAATCATTTTCAACTAAATATTCAGCAATCTGTATGGTATTAGTTGCGGCACCTTTACGCAAATTATCACTTACAATCCACATATTAAGTGTATTTGGTTGTGAACCATCACGACGAAGCCTTCCAACAAATACATCGTCTTTTCCATTGGCATAAATTGGCATAGGATATACATTTACATCTGTATTATCTTGAACAACTACCCCCGGTGTTTCACTTAATAGTTGCCTTACTTTGCTCAATTCAAAGTCATTTTCAAACTCTACATTCACAGATTCACTGTGTCCACCAGCGGTGGGTATTCTTACTGCTGTAGCAGTAACAGCTATAGTTTTATCATCAAGAATTTTTTGGGTTTCCCTAACGAGCTTCATTTCCTCTTTAGTATAACCATTCTCTTCAAATATATCACAATGAGGCAATGCATTTTGATGTATAGGATAAGGATATGCCATTTCACCTTTAACACCTGCTAACTCATTTTCTAACTGTTGTACTGCTTTAACACCTGTACCTGTTATAGATTGGTAAGTAGAAATTACCAAACGCTTAATTTTGTATTCTTTATGTAAAGATGATAATGCTAATACCATCTGTATAGTTGAGCAGTTTGGATTAGCAATAATTTTATCTTTTTTAGTAAGTTGAGAAGCATTAATTTCAGGGACAACCAAAGGTTTATTAATATCCATTCTCCAAGCCGAAGAATTATCAACTACAGTAATTCCTGCTTCAGCAAATTTTGGAGCCCACTCTAAAGATGTGCTTCCTCCAGCAGAAAATAATGCAATATTTGGCTGCATTTTAATAGCATCTGCTAAGCCAACAATTTTATATGATTTATTTTTAAATATAATCTCTTTACCGATACTTCGTTCTGAAGCGACAGGAATTAATTCTGTAATAGGGAAATTGCGTTCTTCTAAAATAGTTAACATTACAGTACCTACTAAACCTGTGGCACCAACAACAGCTACTTTCATAGTATTTTTATTTTAATGCAAAAATAAATATTAAAGTGTTAATAAAATGCATAAAAAACGCTTCTTAACAAAGAAGCGTTTTTTGTTAAAATATAAGGTTGGTTATATTTTTTATAAAATTTACTTTTTTAATAAATCTCTAATCTCAGTAAGTAAATCATTATCTGATGGTCCTGCAGGCGGTGCTGGTGCAGGTTCTTCTTTTTTCTTCATTTTATTAATACCTTTTATGATCATAAACATCACAAATGCAACAATAATAAAATCAATAAGATTTGTAACAAAATCTCCCCAAAGAACAGCAACTTCTCCAACAATGTTTCCTGCTTCATCAGCAGTACCTTCTGTAAGAATCCATTTTTGATCTTTAAAATCAGATTTAAAAACTAAACCAATTAAAGGCGAAACGATTCCACCAGTAAATGAAGATACAATTTTGTTAAATGCTGCACCCATAACAAATGCTACAGCAATGTCAACAAGATTGCCTTTCATAGCAAACTCTTTAAATTCTTTTAACATGATTAAATATTTTTAGTTAGTGATTATGATAGCAATTTAATTAAAAAAATGTTAAAATATAGAGCTATCGGTAAAATACGCGTTTTACTCGTTGAGAAACATTAGTAAGCAATTCGTAGGATATAGTATTCAAATTTTCTGCTAAATTCTCTGCAGTATGTTTTTTATCAAATAAAACAACCTCATCTCCTTCTACACAATCAATACCTGTAATATTTATCATGATCATATCCATACAAACATTTCCTATAATTGGAGCTTGTTTTCCATTAACAAATACATAACCATTTTCATTTCCAAATTGTCGGCTAATACCATCTGCATGACCAATAGGAATGGTCGCAGTTTTTTGAAAAGAATCACTTTTATAAGCACGATTATAGCCCACGGTTTCATTTTTCTCAATATGATGAATTTGAGAAATAATAGATTTTAACGATGCTATAGGTTTTAAGTTTTTGCTTTCGTTTTCATCGTTTCCATATCCATATAAACCAATACCACTTCTTACCATACTAAAATGAGCTTCAGGATAATTTAAAATGCCTGAAGTATTACACATATGCAATAAAGGCTGGTCATTTGATATTTTATTGCAGTGATTCACAATATTTTTATAAGTTTCAATTTGTGTTAAAGTAAACTCTTTTTCGTTTAAATCTTCACTAGCTGCTAAATGCGAGAAGATAGACGTTACTTTTACTGCAAGTGTATCTTTTAATTTATCTAACAAATAATTACAATCATTTTCCCAAAACCCTAATCGATTTAGGCCTGTATTAAATTTAATGTGGATAGGGTAATTATTTTGCTTCTCAGTATTGGCAACTTCAAGAAATTCATTTAAAATTTTTGCATTGTATAAACTAGGCTCAAGAGAGTATTTAATTAATGACTTTAAATTTACGGCTTGAGGATGTAATATTAAAATAGGAGTTATAATTCCTGCTTCTCTTAATGTAATACCTTCGTTTACATAAGCAACGGCAAAGTAATCGACTTTAAGCTCTTCTAAATATTTTGCAATTTCAATGGCATTACTTCCATAACCAAAGGCTTTAACAACTGCCATAAATTTTACATTATGATCGAGTTTTGATTTTAAATACTCAAAATTATGTTTTAGAGCTTTTAAATCTATCTCAAGAACGGTTTCTTGGGCTTTAGGCATTAGAAGTATCTGATTTTGGTGGAATTTCTTTAGGGTCGTTAACTTTCATATTTCGAACTTTATCGCGTACCATAGCTTTATAAAAAGCGGCTCTACTTAAAGGTTCATATTCTTCAACTTCACCCAAAAGTACTAAATTATCATTTTTAGATTTTCTGTAACTATACTGTGCAAGATTACCTGTACGAGTGCAAATTGCGTGTACTTTTGTTACATATTCTGCAGTTGCCATTAAATTTGGCATAGGGCCAAAAGGGTTACCTTTAAAATCCATATCTAGTCCAGCAACAATAACACGGATACCCTTATTTGCTAAATCGTTACAAACACGTACGATCTCATCATCAAAAAATTGTGCTTCATCAATACCAACCACATCGCAATTGTCGGCTAAAATAGGGATATTAGCTGCTGCTGGAACAGGAGTTGAACGAATTTCGTTTTCATCGTGTGAAATAACTTTTTCACTATCATAACGTACATCAACAGTAGGTTTAAAAATCTCTACTTTTTGTCTGGCAAACTGTGCACGCTTAAGTCTGCG
Source organism: Flavobacteriaceae bacterium (assembly GCA_003443635.1). Taxonomy (NCBI): domain Bacteria; kingdom Pseudomonadati; phylum Bacteroidota; class Flavobacteriia; order Flavobacteriales; family Flavobacteriaceae; species Flavobacteriaceae bacterium. Next base: position 464,171 of record CP031964.1, read on the forward strand.
AATCAATTCTTCTGTCTTTCCAGAAAACATCGAACCACAAATAACTTCGATCCAACCAAATTGTTCTTTATGATTTACTGTTTTTTCAAGAAACATTTTGTAATTTTAACACTAAAATATAGGTATTTTTCGTTTGTATAAAGGTGACGTAAATTTATTAAAAATCAAAAACCTAAAACGACTAATATAAAAATTTTAAACTAAGAGATAAGTTGTAATAAGTAAGAGGTTTTTTAAATAAACTTTTTAATAAAAAATTACATTTTACAGATAGAAGATAATAAAACTGAAAAGATGAAAAAGAAACTAGAATCAGAGTTAATAAGTATAGCCCATAGGATTCTTAAGCTAAAAGGAAAGGAAGATGTTATTAAAATGTATGCTGAAGTAACTGCATTGCATGAAAAACTATCTGTTTTAAAGTTCGCACATGAAAATTTTGAAGATGATATTCCAACTATTGGAAATGACTCTTCATTTTTTGGAATGTTGGATCAGGCTTTTAATAATAAAGTTAGCGATAATATTGAAATTGAAGACAAAATATATGTAAACCTTGACGATGTTGAAGATGATGATATCATGGAGCCTGTAATGGAGAAGATCAAAGATATGGTAGCACAAATGCCTCAAGAAACACAACAAGTAGATCGATTAATAGAATCGATGTCTCCTCAGGTAGAGTTTCATAAAAATGATTTTGAAGAAATTACAGCAGACTTTAAAGACATTCCAGTTTTTGAACCTGTATCTAAAAATAATGATTCTAAAAAATCATTAAATGATAAACTTAAAGGAAAAAGCTTAGCGATTGGATTAAATGATAAACTGGCTTTTATTAAACATCTTTTTGATGGCAATGCTGAAGATTATGATCGTGTTGTATCTCAAATAAACACATCGAGCACATTTACAGAAGCTTCAAATTTAATTCAAGAAATTGTAAAACCAGATTATAATCATTGGGAAGGAAAAGAAGAGTACGAAGATCGATTTATGGAAATTGTAGAAAGTAAATTTGATTAAATGTTCTGCCAGTAAATGAGCAAACTTTATATTGTACCCACACCTATAGGGAACTTAAAAGATATTACATTTCGAGCTATTGAAGTGTTAAAATCTGTAGATTTAATCTTGGCAGAAGATACTCGTACATCTGGAAAACTTTTAAAAAACTTCGAGATTAATACCCCTTCACAGTCACATCATATGCATAACGAGCATAAAACAGTAGAAGTTTTGGTTCAAAAATTAAAAAGCGGGATTTCGATAGCACTTATAAGTGATGCTGGGACACCTGCAATTTCTGATCCTGGGTTTTTGCTTACACGTGCTTGTATAGAAAATGATATAGAAGTAGATTGCCTTCCTGGAGCTACAGCGTTTGTTCCAGCTTTAGTAAATTCAGGATTACCAAATGACAAATTTGTATTTGAAGGGTTTTTACCTGTTAAAAAAGGGAGACAAACACGATTAAAGTTTTTAGCAGAAGAATTGCGGACTATTATTTTTTACGAATCCCCACATAAGTTAATAAAAACACTAACACATTTTTGCGAATATTTTGGAGAAAATCGACAAGTGTCTGTGTCTCGCGAACTTACAAAATTATATGAAGAAACTGTTAGAGGCACAGCAAAAGAAGTATTAGAGCATTATACCAATAAACCTCCAAAAGGAGAAATAGTAGTTGTAGTTGCCGGAAAAAATAAATAAAATGACAATAGAAGATTTTAAAACCAAATTAAAAAATACACCAGAAACAATACAGTTTTCTGATACAATGAATGTTGTTGAAACAAATTATAATTTTACACCAACAGCATTCAAAAATGGAGAATTATATAATAATAGTGATCAAAATCTAGGGTCTTGTAAATTATTAACTTTCGCAAAAATACAAGAGTTTACAAAAGAGGAAACTTTAGCATGTTTTGGGCAATTTTATTTTGATGAAGTAATTAATGACCCTAATGGCGAAGGGCATCAAAATATAAGAAACTTTATGAAAACTGGATTTGAAGGCTTATTATTTGAAGGAAATGCTTTAAAAAGAAGATAAATGGAAGATTTGCTCAATAAAATAAAGCATTGCGATATTTGTAAAGACCATTTACCTCTTGGCCCACGGCCTGTAGCAGAAGCGCATCCAGACTCTAAAATTATTATTATTGGGCAAGCACCAGGAACAAAAGTGCATGCTTCTGGAATTCCTTGGGATGACCCTAGTGGGCGACAATTAAGAAAATGGTTGGGCGTTACTGATGAAGAATTTTATGATGCAACAAAATTTGCTATTGTACCTATGGGGTTTTGTTACCCAGGAAAGGGAAAAACAGGAGATTTACCTCCACGACCTGAATGTGCTCCACAATGGCACCAACAATTATTGGATAAAATGCCTAATGTTGAATTGGTACTTTTAATAGGAATGTATGCACAAAATTACTATTTAAAAAAAGACGCTAAGCGCACATTAACAGAAACTGTTGCTAATTATAAAGAGTATTTACCTAGATATTTACCTTTACCACACCCATCGCCTAGAAATCGTTTTTGGTTAACGAAAAACCCATGGTTTGATGTTGAGGTATTACCTGAGTTACAGAAGAGAGTAAAAGAATTGATATAAAAAACCTCATCAGAAATGATGAGGTTTTAATCTATGTTTAAAAAGAAATTCTCTAAAACTTAATATTGAGACCCATCGTGTTTACCAACCTCAAAACCGTGTTTTCCAAGAAATTGGTTTCCGCTTTCTACCGCGCCTTCTTCAATAGAAGTACCCATACTATCATTCCAACGATTTAAATATCCAAATAAAGAAATTACTCCAAGCATTTCTACAATCTCACCTTCATCCCAATATTTATATAAACGTTCTTTAATTTCTGCGTCAACAGCATTTGGCACCATAGATGCTTGTAAAGAGAAATCTAAAGCAGCACGTTCAGCTTCAGAAAATGCAGGATGTGTACGATATTCCCAAATATTATCTAATTGTTCTTGTTCTGCACCATAACGCTCGGCAGCACGAATAGCGTGTGCTTGGCAGTAACGACACCCTGTTGAGTTACTACTTACCCAAGCAATCATTCGTTTTAAAGCCGAAGTAACACGACCTTCATTAGCCATTACAGCTTTATTTAAATTAATAAATGCTTTACTAATGGCTGGACGACGTTGCATTGTCAATACAGAATTTGGACAAAACCCAAGTGTTTCGTTAAAGAATTCTGCCAATTCTTTGGTTTCTAAATCGTGATCTGCAGATAGTGGAGTTACTAATGCCATTTTAATTTATTTTTAAGTTTATAAATAGTATTTTTGATGCCAACAAGATAACATTTCAATTAAAATATTCAACAAAAAAACTTTAATTATGGCAGATAAAGTCACTGTAGAATGGAAGGGTAATATGCTATTCGAATCTGATAACCCAAGAGAAGGAGAGCATAAAGTAATGATGGATGCTTCACCAGATAATGGAGGACATAATGAAGGCTTAGGCCCTAAAGCGATGATGTTATCATCTTTAGCAGGTTGCTCAGGATTAGATGTGGTATCTGTTCTAAAAAAGATGAAGGTAGATCTTGATGATTTTAAAATGGAAGTTCAGGGCACATTAACAGACGAACACCCTCGTTTTTATCATTCAGTAACTGTAGATTATCATTTTTATGGCACAGATTTAAATCAATCTAAAATTAACAAAGCAGTTGATTTGTCGGTCGAAAAGTATTGTGGCGTGATGGAAATGTTTCGTCAGTTTGCAAAAGTAGAAACCGCAATTCACCTTCATAATAAATAAATTATTACACCATAATAACACCCTTTGGTTTTTGTAATTTAAGGGTTTTAATTTAGAATTTATTTCTAAAAATACCACCTATGCGATGGACGCTAAAACCTAAACCAGCACTCGAAAAAATTGAAGTGCTACAAAAAGCACTTCAAGTTGATGCTATTACAGCATCACTCCTTATTCAGCGTGGTATTGAAACTTACGATCAGGCAAAACAATTTTTCAGACCTTCATTAGCAGATTTACACGATCCGTTTTTAATGAAGGATATGGAAAATGCTGTTACTCGAATTGAGCAAGCATTATCCGTTGGAGAACAAATAATGGTGTATGGTGATTATGATGTAGATGGTACTACTTCAGTAGCTTTAATGTCATCTTATTTAAAAACAAAACAAGATAAAATCACAACGTATATCCCTGATCGTTATGATGAAGGGTATGGCATATCTTATAAAGGGATAGATTTTGCCCATGATAATGAGTTTACACTAATTATTGCTTTAGATTGTGGAGTAAAAGCTATAGATAAAGTAGCCTATGCAAAAGAAAAAGGCATTGATTTTATTATTTGTGACCACCACAGACCTGGAGATAAACTTCCTAATGCAATAGCTATTTTAGATCCTAAACGAGACGACTGTGAATACCCGTATAAAGAGTTATGTGGTTGTGGTGTAGGTTTTAAATTAATTCAGGCACTAGCTTCCAGAGAAGGAAAAACGGTTAATGATTTAACTAAATATCTGGATTTAGTAGCAACTGCTATAGGTGCAGATATTGTTCCTATTACTGGAGAAAATCGCATTTTAGCGTATTACGGACTTCAAGTTATTAATACTACTCCAAGAGCAGGAATACAAGTTATTTTAGAACAGGTTAAAAAAAAGAACTTCACAATTACAGATGTCGTATTTATTGTTGCGCCACGTATTAATGCAGCAGGGAGAATGAAGCATGGTAACTATGCTGTAACCTTACTTACTGAAACAGATTATAATTTAGCTGCAGAATATGCTATAGAAATCAATGATTTTAATACCGAAAGACGTGAAGCCGATAAACGTATTACAGAAGAAGCTCTTAAGCAAATAGAAAATAATAACGAACAAGAAGGGTTTACTACAGTAGTTTATGACGAAACCTGGCATAAAGGTGTTGTGGGTATTGTGGCATCAAGGCTTACCGAAACGTATTATAGACCAACCTTAGTATTTACTAAAAGTGGAGATAAGCTAGCAGCTTCTGCACGTTCGGTAAAAGGCTTCGATGTATATAATGCTTTAGAAGCATGTAAAGAGCATATCGAACAATTTGGAGGCCATAAATATGCTGCTGGGTTAACACTTAAAGAAGAACAGTACAAAAGTTTTAAAACTAAGTTTGAACAAGTGGTTTCTCAAATGATAGATAAAGCTTTATTAACTCCAGAAATTACTGTTGATACTGAGATTAATTTAGAAGATATTACACCAAAGTTTTACAGAATATTAAAACAACTAGCTCCTTTCGGCCCTCAGAATATGACTCCAGTATTTATGTCACAGCAGCTTAAAGATACGGGTTATGGAAAATGTGTAGGTGAAGACGATAAACATATTCGAGCAACAATGACGCAACATGGAAATTCAAAAATTACAGGTATAGGTTTTAATTTAGGGAACAAGTTTAACCTTATTCAAAATCAAAAACCATTTAAAGCAGTTTATTCTATAGATGAAAATTATTGGAATGGAAAAGTAAGCTTACAATTAAAATTGAGAGATATTAAATAATTATGGCTAAAAATGATCCTTACGCAGCTTTGCGAATTAGAGAATTCAATATATTTTTATTAGTACGCTTTGCTTTGGTATTTGGATGGTCTATGCAATTTGTAGTTATCGAATGGCAAGTTTATGCTTTGACCAAAGATCCATTATCTTTGGGAATTATTGGGTTATGTGAATTTTTACCTGCTTTTTTTCTCGCACCTTTTGCAGGACATATTGTTGATAAAAAAGAAAAACGAAACTTGTTTACACTTTGCATTGCACTCTTCTCTTTAATAAGCTTTGGGTTATTCTGGTTAACTTCAGAAACGATTGAATCCTCTTGGAGCACAAATGCTATTTTATATGGAATATATGGATTGGTATTTTTTGGAGGTGTTTTGAGAGCATTTTTTGGTCCAACGATTTTTTCGCTTATTGCACTTCTTGTTCCTAAAAAAGTATATCCTAATGCAGCTACATGGAGTAGTAGTACGTGGAAAGGAGCCAATGTTTTTGGAGCCTTGTGTGGTGGATTTTTTATTGCATGGATAGATGTACATTATACACTTGGTATAATATTTTTATTAGTGATGGTCGCATTGCTATTGGTTTTTCAAATAAATAAGAAGCCCGTTTTAAATAAAGAAACTAACGAATCGGTGAAGGAAAGCTTAAAAGCAGGAATTAAGTTTGTATTTAATGATAAAGTTATTTTGGGAGCACTTACTTTAGATATGATTGCAGTTTTATTTGGTGGTGCAGTTGCAATTTTTGCAGTATTTGCAAAAGATATTTTAGATGCTGGACCAAAAGGATTTGGGATATTAAATGCTGCACTTTCTTCTGGAAGTATTATTACCATGTTAGCGACAACCTATATACCTATTACTAAAAATACAGGAAGAAAATTACTCGTTTCAGTTTTTGGATTCGGTATCTGTATGATAATCTTTGGCGCTTCAAAGCTTTTATGGCTGAGTGTTTTGGCATTATTCTTTTCTGGAGTTTTTGATGGGGTTTCTATGGTTATTCGCCAAACTATTCTTCAACTTAAAACGCCAGATACTATGCGAGGGCGAGTTGGAGCAGTAAACTCTATGTTTGTAGGATCTTCTAATGAGCTTGGTGCTCTAGAAAGCGGTATAGCTGCTAAGATTTTTGGTGCACCATTAGCAGTTATTCTTGGTGGTACAGTAACACTTATTATTGTTGCTGTAATAAATTTTAAAAATAATTCGTTACGAGAATTAGATTTAAGAAAAGATATTGAGGAACATGAAAAAGAATAATTTTAGTTGGTTAAAAATTTTAAAATCAATGTGTTAATTTTATCTGGCTGCTCTTCTTGAATAAAATGTTTTGCTTCTAAAAGATGAATATACTCTTCTTGTAAATTTAAATCAGAAACTACACTATCTTTCATTTTATCAAGCACTAAAAAGCTATCGTATTTTCCCCAAATAAGAAGTTTTGGCATTTTTAAATTCTTAACCACAGCTTCATAATTAGGAAGATCAAAACATGTACTTGAAAAAAATTGATACATCGCTTTTGTTTTTCCTTCTAATAAGGGTTTTCTGTATCCTCGTAGAGCTGCTTTAGATAAATTATTATGTAATAAGCCACTATTAAAAAGCCCTTTTAGCATTGCATTAGTAGAAATTCCATTGCTATATAAAGCCATAATAAAGCGTGTTAAAAACCCTTTTTCTAAACGAATAGGAGGATTAAAACCTGCATCATAAATAATAGTATTTAATATAATTAATCGTTTTACACGATGTGCATTTTCTTTTAAAAGCTCCCAGGTCCATAAACCACCAGCATCATGAAATACATGATTCCAAGATTCAATATTTAAACCATTCATTAACTCTAATAAACGATTGGCATGTTGTGAAGGCTCATAAACTTCATACCCACTGGGTGATGCACTGGCTCCAAATCCCAGCATATCTGGAGCAATTACACGATGTGTTTGCGCCAATCCATTTATCATTTTACGATAAAGCCATGATGAGGTTGGTATACCGTGTAATAATACAATAACTTCCCCTTCTCCTTTATCTATGTATTTTAATTCGCCTTGAGAAGATTGAAAAGATTTTTGTTCTGATCGAAATTGCGAATAAATCATAATAAATAACTATTTATATTCTTTAAGCTCGAGTGTTTTACCGTTAAATTCGGCATAAGTATAATGTGTAATCCAATCACCGAGATTTGTGTATTTCGAATCCTGTTCTAATTGAATCTCTAATGGTAAATGGCGATGTCCAAATACAAAGTGATCACGATGCTTTTCTTGTAATTTCCTTTTACAATACTTTACTAGCCACTCTTTTTCTTCCCCTAAAAAAGTAATGTCTTCATCACCAGAAATAAGCTTGTTTTTAACAGATAAATATTGTCCTAACTTAACACCTAGATCGGGATGTAACCATCTAAATAACCACTTGCTAAACGAGTTAGTAAATACTTTTTTCATGCGCTTATAACCTTTATCTCCAGGGCCTAAACCATCGCCATGACCAATAAAAAAAGTTTTGTCATTAAAAGTGAACTCTTGAGGGTTGTGATATACAGGGATGTTTAGTTCTTTTTCAAAATAATCATTCATCCATAGGTCGTGATTCCCAACAAAAAAGTAAATAGGAATTCCTGAATCTGAAATTTCTGCTAGTTTTCCCAAAGTTCGTGTAAATCCTTTAGGAACCACGGTCTTATATTCAAACCAAAAATCGAATAGATCGCCTAAAAGGAAAATTGCGGCTGCATCATATTTTATGGTATCTAACCAAGCAACAAATTTTTGTTCACGAGGTCTACTTTCTGCTGCTGTTGGTGCTCCTAGATGATTATCTGAGGAGAAATAAACTTTTTTTCCTTCGGGAATTTGCATTTGTAAATATAAAGAAAGTCATAATTCCCACGAAGACAGGAATCTTTTTTATTTTTTTGCAGTATTGGTTTTTACGCTTGAGATTAAGTGATTGTTAAAGCCTTCTGTTTATGATAGAAGTAATTTACAGAATCTAACTTAATTATTATCTGACGCAAACCACTCTGCAAAAGAAGTATCTGTTTCTTGTAGTTTTATAGAGTGAAGCTTAATACCTTCTGGTAAACGAGCCTTTATTTTTTTTGCGAAATCAATAACCATACATTCGCTGGTAGGTTGGTAATTTACTAATAAAACATTGTGTCCTCGTCGCTCAAGTTCGCGAGCTAGCTCTACGTGAGGGGTATTTTTATTAAATACTGTAGCATGATCAAAAATATCGACAATCTCTTCTTTAACAATAAGTTTTAGATCGGTAAAATCGATTACCATCCCGTATTTTACATTAGAAGTATCGGCAATAGGTTGTCCGATAACTGTTACTGCTAGTTTATAACTATGACCATGTACATTTTTACATTTACCGTCATAACCATAAAGAGCATGACCGGTTTCGAAAGAGAATTGTTTTGTAATACGAATGTTGCTCATTGCTTAACTTTTGTAATGCAAAGATACTATCTTCTTTTTCGTTTATTGATAAAATAAACAACGATTAAAACAATTCCTAAAATGAGAAAGAGACCATTACCGCCTAAAAAATTAAGAATATCCATTATATTTTGTTTTTTTCAAAGTTAAGTTTTTTGAGAAAGAGGGATAAATATTTTTCTAAATATTACAATTAGGGGAATGCCTCTGGCAATAATCCAAATAATAAGAGAAACAAAAATGGCATAAAGCTTATAGCCAAAACTATCTAAAAGTAATAAAAACGGTATAAAAACAATAAAGGTTGAAAACAGTAAAATATTACGTAAATAATGAGTTTTACCAAGACCCTTAAAAATGCCATCAAAAATAAAAGCAATAGCACAAAAGGGTTGCATTATTAAAACCACCCAAAATACTTTATAAAATTGCTTTAAAACCTCTGGATCTTTGCTAAAAATAATTCCGAGAGGGTAATAAAGTATACTTCCAACAATAGCTAGAATAATTCCGATAACAATACCATACCTAATGAGTTGATTGCTTAATTGCAGCAATGTTTTATACTGCTTGCTACCTAGTAATTTTCCTGAAATAATATTGCCTGCACTGGCATAACCATCAATAATAAAAGCTCCTAAAAACCATAAATTAATAGCGATAGTATAAGCTGCAATATATTCTTTTCCATAACTCGTGGCAAAAGAACTTCCAAAATATAATGTGACATTAAGTGCAACAGTACGTACAAACAAATTTGCTATCATTAATAAGAAATTATTGATTTCTTTATTAAACGGGAAGCTAAGTCTAAGCGGGATAGATGTTTTTTTAAGTAAATAATACACCGAGAATAATGCCATTAATAATTGTGCTACTACACTAGCATAAGCAGCTCCCTGAATGTGCATTGGAGCAATGTAACCATCAATACCATACACTAAAATAAAATCTAAAACAATATTTGCAACCGTACCAATAATAGCAATTAACATAGGGTAATATGTATTTTGTAAACCTCTAAAAGTGCCAAAAACTGCAATAGTAAAAAGGGTAAACGGGAAACCAAACACACGTATTTTATAATAATCTACACTATAATCTAAAATAAGGTCAGTAGCGTTGTAGAGTTTAAAAATAGGCTCTGCAAACGGATAAGTACCAATTATAATAAGGATACTTATTGAAGTTACAATTAAAATAGCTTGAGCAGGAAGGTTTTTAACTTCATCTATTTTTTCGGCACCTACATATTGTGAAACGATTGAAGATATGGCACTTCGTGTTTGCCCGAGCACCCAAATAAGCATCGACAAAAAAGTAGTGACAATCCCTACAGCTGCTAAAGACTCTGTAGCATTAAGCTCAACATTTCCAACAATAGCTGCATCTGTTAATGATAAAACAGGCTCCGACACTCCAGAAATTAATGCAGGAATCGCTAACTTATTAATATGTTTTAAGCTAATATTCAAAAGACGTATTCGTAGCAATAAAAGTCGTGCTCACTTTGCTTAGGATAATGAATAATCTCTAAACGTTGGTAACCTCGTTGTTCATAAAATTTCTGATTGCTTTTATTTTGAGAAAAAGTATCGAGGCGTACAGAAGTATAATTGTTAGTTTTAGCATATTGCTCTGCAAAAGTCATGAGTTGCTGAGCAAAACCTTGTTTTTGGTAGTTTGGATGCACAGCTAAACGATGGATATAAACATTATTATTGTTAGGAGTTAACCATTTTACAGGGCGGTACTCTTCGTCAACGTAAGTTGAAATTACCACACAACCTATAATAGCGTTCTGATGTTCCAAAAGATAAAGCTCATCTCTATTAATGTCATTCTCAAAAGCTTTACGACTTGGATATATATCATTCCACTGATAAATACCTTTACTAATTAAGAATTGAGCACAATCTTGAGTTATTTTTAAAATCGAATCAATATCTTTAAGAGTCGCTTTACGAATCATTTTTAATGTTTATTTTTGTAAAAAATTTCGCGTAAAGTTAGTTTTTAAATCTTTGATTATGAAGAATATTTTAGTTCCTATTGGTAATTCTAAAAATGTACTAAGCCATTTGCAGTATGCTATTGATTTTGCGGCATCTTTTGGCGCTACATTATATTTAGTACAAGTATATAATGTTTATGCCAAAGCAGGTACGATGATTAAAGTAGACGATATTTTAGAACGTGAAGGTCAAGTTTATTTAAATGAACTTATAGAAAAGGTAGATACCAAAAACGTAACAATTATCCCCAGAACCATAAAAGGCAGTTTGGTAGATACTTTAGAGTTAGCCGCAAAGAAAGCAGATATTGATTTAATTTTAATCGAACCAAGAACAACGTCTATAAAAGATGAAGTGTTTTTGGGGAAAACATCAGGAAGAATTATTAAAAAAACCAATATACCTGCATTAATCGTCCCTGATAATTATACGTTTAAACCGGTTAATAAAATTTTAATGGCTGTAAAATCTGCCATCATTAAAAAAACGGGGGTTTTAAACCCATTACAAGTATTAAAAGCACATTTTGAAGCTACAGTAAATCTATTATTAGTAAAAACGCCATACCATAAAGAAGGTGATTTTGAAATTAACACAGAACTATCAGGAATAATTACAGATACTACAAAAACAGAAAACGCTACAACATTTCAAGGAGTTTTAGAGCATTACCAATCTAACGCTCCAGACATGCTTTGTGTGGTACGTCGTAAGCGAGGATTTTTTACCAAAAAATGGGAGAAAAATACCATCCTAAAAAAGCAATTTCACAGCTCTATACCAGTTTTAGTATTAAGAGGGCTTAAATAGTTTTTAAGATAGTAGTATTTGCAAAAAAAGGGAATGTTCTTTCTTTTTAAAATGAAATCCACGAAGGAGATTCACGAATTCCTATATATCAAATAAATATGTATGAGTAAAGAACCAAAGAAAACTTTCCACTATATATTACACAAAACAAGCAGCCCGTTAAGACTGCTTGATTGCTTGGATGATATTGTTTATTAACTAATCTGTTTTATTATTTAAAGAATCTCTACTTTCTGTTATTATTTTCTGTATAGAATCTAAAGGGTTTATATTTTTTTCTTTCAAATCTGAATTGATATTCTCTACAGCCTTAATTGTTTCAACTGAAGCTTCTCCAAACCCAACAGATATTCTATAATAAAAAATCCCTATTGAAACTAATGCTAATATTATTATAGAAATAAATGTAATCCTAATCTTTTTCTTGTGTGAATTTCATCTTATTAAAAACTGAAGACTCTTATTTACAACTTTTAGCAAGTCTTTTGGCAAATTATTTTCTTTCCAAGGATGTGAAGCACCAAAAACATGATTTGCATTTTCAATAATAAATAATTCACTATTAAGATTCCATAAATGTAATGCTTCTGCCTCTTTATGAGAAACAGCTATATCATTTGTACCGTGAATAATAAGATGAGGAATAGTTAATTGCTTTATCGCTCGTTTAATAGTTAATCGTTTTTCATTAGTTTTAAAATTTTCGAAAAACTGATAGTAATGTGGCATTTGTTGTTTAGTACGGCCATTGATAACATAAAAAACACCATCGTTTTGCCATTGTTTTAAAGCATTACCTTTAATAAACCTGCTTCCATAATCGCAAACAGATGCCCAAGTAATTAAATTAGTAACTCGAGGATCTTCTTCTGCTTTTATTGCTACAATACCTCCACCACGTGAATGACCCATTAAAGTAACGTTAATTGGGTTAATTTCAGAATTTATAGAGATAGTATCAGATAGAGAATAATTAATAATATCGTTTAAGTCATCTAACTCTAAAGAATAATTATTAGTAGCAAAGGCATCTAAATCGGGAAAATCAATAGGTTGCTCTATAGTACCTCCGTTATGAGAAAAGTTAAATTTTATAAATACAAACCCCGCTTCTGCAAAAGCTTTAGCAACCAAATCCCAAGCGCCCCAATCTTTAAACCCTTTATAGCCATGACAAAAAATAACCAAAGGTTTTTTCTTTTCAGAAGTTTTATAAAAAGCATCCCATGATATGGGTTTTTTGCCAGTTCTTTTTAAGACATTGTTTTTAAGAATAATCATAACTCTTTTTCTATAAAATCAATATTAGGATTACAAATTTCTATAATTAGTGCTTTTAATTCATTATAAAATGCATCAAGAGTTTCTGATGTAATATTAAAATCTTTTTTAGCATGGGCTCCAAGTCTGTCTTTTTTTGCAAATTTTAAAAACCCAGCATTTAAATTTTTAAATGAAATGATCCCTACTTCAATAGGAAAATTTAACGACTTTCGTTTATGCATCATAAATGCATACATTAATATTTGAAAACTCTTGCTGTATTTGTCGTAATCAGTTGTGATGTCTTCCCAATTAACAATTTCAACTTTACCTTGTTCTACTTTCCCTGATTTATAATCAATAATACGAAGCTTACCATTAAACTCATCTACTCGATCTACTTTTCCATTTACAGTTATAGGGAAATTTAATTCAGGAATAGAAATAGGAATTTGTAAATCGGTTTCAATTTCAATAATTTTAATTGTATTCCCTTTTTTAATGTGATCTCTCTCTGTATTTAAAAAGTTAGAGATATAACGTTTGGCAATTTCAAAAATGATTAAATTCTTACCTTGGGTTAAAGTACCTTCTTTATAAATGGTTTTAAAATGATGTGTTACCATTTTGTTTATATTTAAATGCATAGCATCTAAATGGTCTATAGTTAAAAAATGGCCTTCAATAGGTTTATAAAAATCTTCTAATGTATTGTGTATAACAGTTCCTAATGTATTTGCAGCTACAACTTCTTCTACAGTTTCCTCTTCACGAATACCTAATATCTTTTGATAATAAAAATCTATAGGATTTCGAATATAATTAGATAAAGAAGATGGAGAAAACCCTTTTAAGGCTAATGATCTAATTTTTTTTAAAACGGATTCATTTTTTAAAATCACCTCACTGAACTTTTTAATTTGAGGAGTTTTTGGAGTAATAATAGTTTGATTTAACTTGTGAATGCCTTCAATTTCTAATTGCGTTATAAACCTGCTTTTTTCATTACCGTTTAAGACGTCGGGTTCTGTATTGTATAAAACGTATACATTTTTAGCGCGTTGAATTAATCTGTAAAAATGATAAGTATAAACCGCATCTTTTTCTTTGTAAGTTGGCAATCCATTTTCGAGTTTTACATCAAAAGGAATAAATGAATTATTGCTTTTTCCAGAAGGAAGAATACCTTCGTTTACCGATGAAATAATAACAGTTTCAAAATCCAAAACACGAGATTCTAACATTCCCATTATTTGAAGACCTTGTAAAGGTTTACCTTGAAAATCTAAAGTTTCTGAGCTTAAAAGCTCTTTATATATAGTATAAATTGCTCTAATATTTGTAGCATATTTATAAGTGACATTTAACGTGTTGAGCATGTTAAATACTTCGTTAAAACGATAGAGATACTCTAAGCTAAGGAGGTTTTTATCCTTATCTAGATCTAAGCGCTCTTTCATTAAAACCATTAACTTTAAGCATTGTTGTAACGTTATATTAGAGTCATTTTTCCAAGTATTAAATAGAAGTGAAGTAATTACTAAATTCTCTTTAGATAACTCCTTTAATTTATCTGTAGAAATAAATAAGAAGTTATTTGTACGAATACTGTCGATTATTTTTTCGGCATTATCTTCACCTTCAGCTAAGTATAAAGGTCTAACAAAAGGATGTGAAATAATAGCAATAACATCTTTATAATATAATGAATCTGTATGATGCATTTGCAACTGAAATAACTGCTCAAATAATGATGCTAAAGGGATAGATTTTAATGGAAATCCCATAGTAATATTTAGAGCATCTATACTATTGGGTATAGAGTTTAAAACAGGAATTAGTAAATTTTCGTCACTTAAAACTATAGCTGTATTATTTAGTGTAGGATTTACTTTTTTAAAACCCTCTAAAATATTACCTATATATTTTGCTTGCCCTATATTTTTTGGAACTCCTACTACCGAAATATTTTTTTCTTTAGAGTAGTTATCTGCAAGCCAATTAAAAGGGTTATTGTAAAAGTATTTCCAATTAACTTTATGTTGTTTTAAGAATAAGCTTGCATCGTGATTTTTAGCATTAAAAAAAGTAATATCTGTATCCCAGTAAATTTCTGCTAACTGATTGTGAAGTAACTCCTGTATGATGGTGGATTCAGCAGTATTTAACGCATTAAAACCAATAAAAATGTGTTGTTTTCTTGAGTTTGCTTGAATATAATTCTCTAAGTTTTCAACACTTTCTCTATAAATTAAACCTTGATATCCAATTCCAGTAGTTATTAATACATCACTTAAATTTTTATAATATTGCTTAAGCTGCTTCCAAAACAGTAAATAGTTTTTAATAAGAGGTGTTTGATTACTTTCTAGAGACCAATGATTAGTTTCTTGAATAGCATTTAAATAATCAAAAATTTGCTCTTGTGGAATTAAATATCGATCTATTTCGTTAAAATCTTGAAGGATTATTTGAGCCCATTTTGAAAAAGTATCAAATGATTCAATATTTTCTTTTGGAGTAATTTTAAGGTATATTTCATAAAATTTAAAAAGAAGCTCTGTATTAGTAATTTGTTTTAATTGAGATAACTCTTCTACAAACTCCTCAATACTCAAAATCTCTGGAGCGAAAATTGTTTGAGAAACTAATTTTGATAGTTCGTGTTTTAAAAAATTACCAGCGCGTTTACTTGGTAATATAAAAGTAAGCTGAGAAAAATCAACTTCTTTTTTTTGAAGTGATATTAATACATCGTTTATAAAACTAGTCATCGTATAAAAATAAAAAACGCTTCGATAATTCGAAGCGTTTTTCTATTTTATATTATTTATTAAAGTTGCTTTTAAACTTAGTTTACAAGTTTTACTTCAACACGTCTGTTAGCAGCTCTACCAGCTCTAGTTTTATTAGTTTCAATTGGAGAACCTTGACCATAACCTTGAGAGGTTAATCTGTTTGAAGAAATACCATTTGTTACTAAATAATCTAATACAGCCTTAGCTCTAGCTTCAGATAATTTTTGATTACCTGTTTCACTACCAGTGCTATCGGTATGACCTTCTATTCTAAAATTAGCTTTAGGATATTCTTTTAAAATTGCTGTAATTGCTTGTAATGTTGGGAAAGCATCATCTTTAAAAGTAGATCTACTTGAATTAAAGTTAATTGTTCTAGCATATTCTGTTAATTGCTTTTGTACTTCCTCAGTAGGAACTACAACTTCTGGACAACCATTATTTGCAACAGTACCAACTTCATTAGGACATTGATCATCTTTATCTAAAACACCATCACCATCAGAATCTGGCCAAGGACAACCATTGTTTGCAGATGGTCCAGCTTCATTAGGACAATTATCGCTAGCATCAGTAACACCATCCCCATCAGCATCAGGACAACCATTTAATGATTTTAATCCAGCTACATTAGGGCAATTATCTTTGTTGTCTGCAATACCATCCCCATCAGAATCTGGGCAACCGTTAAACTCTGCTAAACCAGCTTCGTTAGGGCAAGTATCTTTAGAATCTTGAATGCCATCCCCATCAGAATCAGGACAACCATTAAACTCTGCTAACCCAGGAACATCTGGGCAGGCATCGTTTTTATCATAAATACCATCACCATCTGTATCTTTACCACCAAATTTAAAATTAAGCCCAACAGAATGTTGAAAATGATCTGCTAAACGACTTGCATCATAAGAATTTTTATAAGATGTCTGTACATTAAAACCAACTTTGTCACTTAAACGGAAATTTAATCCAAGGGTACCATTTAAAGTTCCAGATCCAATATCATCAACCCAAGTAAACCCAGATCCAAGCCCTATATATGGTTCAAGAATTCCTAAATTAATTATTTCTGAAAAATTAAAGAAGAATGTTCCGTCTAAACCAAAATAAGTTAAATCATCAACTGGTAATTCTCCAAAGTTTTCTATTAAATTATAAGATCCCATTATCCCAAAAGAGAAACCATCACTTATATATCTAGAAACAGAAACTGTAGTAACAGAAGACACAAAATTGTAATTATCAAACCCAAAGAAGTCATCAAAAAGCCCTTCACTGAAAGGAGAATCATTTCCCGTAGGGAAAAAGTCTACAGCATTTGTACCAATGCCTATAGCCCAAGGATTGTTTTTATCCTGCGCATTCAAATTGCTAAAACTCATTGTTATAAATAAAATAAGCAATAGTTTGCTAAGATTTTTCATATTGTTAGTTTTTATTTTAGTGTTAATTAAAAGCAAAAGTAAGATGTTAAATATTATTAACAAAACCAAATATAGTAAAATATTAACTTTTTTTTAGTAAAATATAACTCGCAAAATTATTTTCAAATAATTTGTAAATGTTTACCAACACTAATAAAGCTCTTGATAGCCTTATCTAAATGCTCTTTTGTATGAGCTGCAGATAGTTGTACTCTTATTCTTGCTTTATCTTTTGGAACTACTGGAAAAAAGAATCCAATTACGTAAATACCTTCTTCTAAAAGCATATTAGCCATTGTTTGAGAAAGTTTTGCGTCATAAAGCATTACTGGTACTATAGCAGAATCTCCATCTACAATATCAAAGCCTGCTTTTTTCATTTCAGTTTTAAAATAATTGGTATTCGACTCTACTTGATCTCTTAAAGTTGTGTCGTTTTTAAGTAACTCAAATACTTTTATAGAAGCACCAACTATTGCAGGAGCTAAAGAGTTTGAAAACAGATAAGGTCTAGAGCGTTGACGTAATATATCTATAATTTCTTTTTTACCGGTAGTATACCCACCCATGGCACCTCCAAGAGCTTTACCTAAAGTACCAGTAATAATATCTACACGACCCATTACATCTTTTTCTTCTAGTGTACCACGACCAGTTTTACCTATAAACCCAGCAGCATGACATTCGTCTACCATTACTAAAGCGTCGTATTTATCTGCTAGATCACAAATTTTGTCTAAAGGAGCTACTAACCCATCCATAGAAAACACACCATCTGTAACAATTATTTTAAATCGAGCTCCATTAGCATTGGCTTCCTGTAATTGTTTTTCGAGACCATCCATATCTCCATTTTGATAACGATAACGTGCAGCTTTACATAAACGCACTCCATCAATTATTGAAGCATGATTTAAAGAGTCTGATATTATAGCATCTTCGGCTGTTAACAAAGGCTCGAAAACACCACCGTTTGCATCAAAAGCAGCAGCATATAAAATAGTATCTTCAGTTTCGTAAAAATCTGCAATAGTTTGCTCTAGTTTTTTATGAATATCTTGAGTTCCGCAAATAAATCTTACTGACGACATTCCAAACCCATGTGTGTCCATAGTATCTTTTGCTGCTTGAACAACTTCTGGGTGTGAGGATAATCCTAAATAATTATTAGCACAAAAATTAAGTACTGTTTCGCCTGTATTTAAAGTGATTTCGGCTTCTTGAGCAGAGGTTATGACACGTTCTTCTTTATAAAGCCCGTTATCTTTTATGTTTTGAATTTCGTTTTGTAAATATTGTTTTATATTACCGTACATTATATTGTTTTTTGCAAATTTAAACTTCTTTTATTTCTAATGAATCATTTATATAAATAAGTACTTTTTTTATAACTATAAACCCCATATCTTCAAGTGCATCTTGATAATCTTGTAGCTGTTCTTGGTATTTTGGGTTTGATAATCCTGTTTTGTAATCTATAATTATTACTTCATTTTTATCGTTTATAACTAGTCGATCAGGACGTAAACTCACTCCCGTTTTAGTTATAATATCCTTTTCATTATAAATGGTATAATTTGAATTAAAATAATCTTTTAATTCGGGGTGCTGAGCAATATTAATAACAATTTTTTTAAGAGATTGAAATTGTCTTGCATTTATAAAACCAGAATTTAAAAATGAATTAAAAGTCATATCAATATCAATTTCAGTCTTAATTTTTGACATAATATGATGAATCAAATTTCCTTTTTCAATGGCTTCTTGCTGGTTAGTGTCCCATAAATAACCTGAACTGGTTACTATCTTAATATTGTGATCTTTTTTAGGAGTCGAAATAAATAGCTTTTGCTCAATAGTATTATTAAATGATTTCTCAGAAACAGATTCTTTTTTAGAGCTTCCAAAACAGAAAGAAGTAGTATTATCATTCCATTCCCCTATATGCTTTAAATAATTAATAAACAGTCCAGAATATAATTTTAAATTGCCTTCTTTTGAAGGACGGCTACTAATAATAAATAATTGCTCGATAGCTCGAGTTAGAGCAACATAGAGTAAATTAATATTATCGAGCTCTAATTCAGCTTGATGTTTTTCATAAATTTGCTGACCATGATCCCCATAATTTTCAAAATCTTTAGAGTAATTTAAAAATGCATTGGTAAACCCATTATAATCTTCAGGATTTATAGGTAACCATTCTTTTGGCTCACGTTCTCGATAAATATCTAGATCGGCATAAGGAAAAATCACTATAGGAAACTCCAACCCTTTGGCTTTATGAATGGTCATAATTTGTATCGCATTATTTCCTTCGGGCGATACAATACTTAAGCTATCTTTTTTAGATTCAAAATAATCAACGAAGTCCAAGATACTTGATAAATGTTTTTGAGAGTAGTCTAAAACAACATCCAAGAAAAACTGAACATAAGCATCAGAAGCCTTAACAAGATGAAATGATTGAATAATGGCTTCTATAGTTTCATATAATGGTAATTGCAATGCTTCGTTATAATTAAAACTAATACCATAATCCTTAAGTTTATCAAATAATATTTTAATTTCTAAATTAATATGTGCACTATAAAAATGATGTTTATCTGTAATATTAAATTTATGATTGGCTAAATACTTAAGAAGTAAAATTTTTATTTCATTGTCTTTAGGTCGAAATAAAAATTTTAATAGGTTAATAATAAAACTAACCTCAGGAGAGTTTGAAATTAATAATGTTTCGGATGAGATAATATCTATTCCAACTTCATCTGTTAAATAATTAGCAATAGCAACACCTTCTTTTTTCTTCCTAACGAGTATGGTAATATCTTTAAGTTGAAATCCATTGGACAAACATTCTTCAATAGTTTCTACTACTTTTTGAGAATATAAAAGATCTTTGTTATCTTCTTTTTCAATATTTAAAAACGAAATATTTACATACCCTTCCTTATCTTTTTTTATGTTTTGAGAACTTTGTTGATATAAATTCTCATAAACACTATCACTAAATGCAAAACCAGATAATGTTTTAAAAAATTGATTATTAAAATTAACTATTTGTGAGTAACTCCTATAATTATTAGGAAGTTGTTTATTTTGTTTTTCTATAAAAAAAGGATTGTCATGTTCATATAAACCTATAAATTGTTCTGCTTTCCCACCTCGCCACCTATAAATAGCTTGTTTTGCATCGCCTACTAAAGTAACACTAGTTTGCTCTCCGGAGAGAGAATTATCTAAAAGAGGGATTAAATTCTCCCATTGTAATACAGAAGTATCTTGAAACTCATCTATAAAATAATGTTTGAACTTCTCGCCTATACGCTCATAAATAAAAGGAGTGGGCTGATCTTTTATCTGCTCACTAATAATAGCATTAAACTCTGAAATTAATATTAGATTTCTATCTTGTTTTATTATATTAATCTCTTTGTTTATAGCACTTATAACAGATAATGGTGTCACATTTTTATAGAACACATTAAAAAAACGATACTGAAACACTAATGCTTTGGTTTCATTAAAAGCAGAGGTTAATTGTGATTGAATTTCTTCTATAACAGAGGCGATATTATTTTCTACTCGTTTAGGATATAGAACTTTATTTTCAATATCTTCCTGCCACTTAGCTTCAAAATTGATATTAAATTTTTTGTTTGCTAGATTATTAAAATGTTTAGGAAGATAACTTCCAGAAAAATCATTGTATTGTAAACCACATTCTTCAATTAAAGTTAATACATCGTTAGATTTTTCAACAATTGTTCTTTCAGAAGAAATAATATATTGTTTAAGAGTGTTTTTTAGGGCTTTAAAATCTTCAGGAGTTTTATTTTTTAAAGCACTTATAAATGGAATGTCATTTTCACTAACAAGAAGCTGAGCTATTTTATTAAAATCGTAAGAGACATCCCAACTTTTATCATCATCAGCTTTTTCAATTGCAAAATCCACTAAAACCTTAGTGAGTATTTTATCTTTACCTGCATTAGCTATTAAAGCATCTACAGCTTCTTTTAAAAGCATATCAGTATCTAATTCAACTTCGAAATTTATTGGAATTTGTAAATCGAATGCGAAAGTTCTAATTAGTTTTTGAGTAAATTTATCGATCGTAGAAATATCAAATGCAGCATAATTATGAACAATATTGTTTAAAAGAGTTTTTGATTTTTGATGCAGTGTTTTTGCTTCAATATTTAATTCTTTACATAATTCTAAAAACATATCGTCAGACGATTCTAAAATAGCTTCAGTAGCAAATGTTTTTAGTGTATTAATAATACGTTCTTTCATTTCTGCAACAGCTTTATTTGTAAAAGTAATTGCTAAAATATGCTTGTAGGGTTCTTTGTAAGTAGAGCTAAAACAAATTTTTAAATACTCTTTTACTATGGTATATGTTTTACCACTTCCAGCGGAAGCATTATAAATATTGAATGTGGTAGAATTCAAGAAAGAAAAATTTTATACCAAAATAAGTAATCTTAATAACTTATTAAGGTAAATTTTAAAGCTTTATCGTAAATTTGAAAGAAATTAAAATATTAATAATTAAACATAAATATTATGGCTTTTGAATTACCACAATTAAAATATGCCTACGATGCTTTAGAACCTCATATTGATGCACGCACGATGGAGATCCACCATTCTAAACACCACAACGGATATACAAATAATTTAAATAATGCTATTTCTGGAACAGATTTAGAAAATAAGTCTATTGAAGATATTTTAAAAAACCTTGATATGTCTAATGGGGCGGTAAGAAATAATGGAGGCGGATTTTATAATCACTCTTTATTTTGGGAAGTAATGAATCCGGAAGGTAAAGGACGTTTGTCGGGAGAATTAAAAGATGCTATTGAAGCAGCTTACGGTGATGTTGATACTTTTAAAGACGCTTTTAGTAAAGCTGCAGCTACTAGATTTGGTTCTGGTTGGGCTTGGTTGTGTGTACATGAAGGCGGAAGAGTAGAAGTATGCTCTACGCCAAATCAAGACAACCCATTAATGCCAAGTGTTGGCTGTGGAGGTACTCCAATTTTAGGATTAGATGTTTGGGAGCATGCCTATTACTTAAATTATCAGAATCGTCGTCCGGATTATATTAATGCATTTTTTAATGTGATTAATTGGAATGAAGTTGAAAGACGTTATGCTGAAGCAAAATAAAATTTAAAATAAAGATTGATAATATTAAGCATCTACTTAAAATAGATGCTTTTTTATTACAAAAAACTAAAGTATTGTGTAATAAAAAAGGTGAACTCTCGTTCACCTTTTTTGCCCCAAATCTACCATAAACTTAACCTACTTATGTTATGGTGATACGAATATAACGTTGTTTTATTTAAATTATTTTATTTATTAGATTAACTACTTAAAAATTAGTCTAAGCTAATTATTAAGGCTTGAAAATGAAGTTTTTAAAAGAAGATAAAAAATGAAAAAATAAAAAAGGTGAACGAGAGTTCACCTTTTTTGCCCCAAATCTACCATGAACTTAACCTACTTATGTTATGGTGATGCTAAGCTACTACGCTTTTTCTATAAAACGTATAAATATTAGATGAAATGCACTTATTTTAGTTTAAATGTTAAAAAATTAAAAATATATTAAGATTTTTAAACTAGTATGCTCTTTCGTCATTTCCTTCATAAAAATTAATGAAAGCTTTATTAACAACTCTGTTGCCTCCAACAGTTGGGTAATCTCCTGTAAAGTACCAATCTCCTAAATTTTTAGGACAAGCTATATGTAAATTTTCAACAGATTGAAATATAATTTTCACCTCTGCATTTATAGATTCGTCACTTAATAATTCTGAGATTTTATCAGAAATTTGTTCATCTGTAAATCCATCATAGATTTCTTTTACAAAATTTTGAACATCTTTATCCTCTAAGTCTACTTGTGCTTTACATTTCCTGTAAACCTCTTCAACTAACGCATAGTTGCCGTTATCTTTTAATAATGCAAGAGCAGCTCTAAAAGCGACTAACCCTTCTAACCGCGCCATATCAATACCATAGCAATCTGGATAGCGAATTTGTGGAGCTGAAGATACAACGACAATCTTTTTAGGATTTAAACGATCCATCATTTTTAGAATACTCATTTTTAAAGTAGTTCCTCTAACAATACTATCGTCTATAATTACTAAGTTATCGGTAGGTTTTATAACACCATAAGTTACGTCATAAACATGAGCAACTAAATCATCTCTACTACTATCTTCAGTAATAAACGTTCTTAATTTAACATCCTTGATTGCTATTTTTTCAATACGAGGGCGTGTTGATAATATTTCAGTAACTCGACTAGATGACAACTCACCTTTTCCATTAAGTATCGCTGCTGTTTTTTGCTCATTTAATAAATCTTCAACAGTCTCTGTCATTCCAAAAAAAGAAGTTTCTGCTGTATTAGGGATATAAGAAAATACAGAATTTTCTATATCATTATTTATGACGTTCATTACTTTAGGCATAATTAATTTACCTAATAATTTACGCTCTTTATAAATTTCTGTATCGCTTCCTCTAGAAAAATATATACGCTCAAAAGAACATGCTTTTCGTTCTAAAGGCTCTAAAATTTGTTTAATAAGTACTTCTCCAGATTTCTTAGTAATAATAGCATGTCCTGGATCTAATTCTTTAACATCATCATAATTTACATTAAAAACGGTTTGAATAACAGGGCGCTCTGAAGCAACAACTACAACTTCATCATCCTTATAATAATAGGTAGGTCGTATTCCTGCGGGATCTCTAAGTACAAAAGAATCGCCATGTCCCATAAGTCCTGCCATAGCATAACCACCATCCCAGTTTTTGGCTGCTCGTCTTAATATTTTGGCAATATTGAGGCGTTCTGCAATAAGAGGAGACGCTTGATGTTTATTATAACCTTCTTTTTTAAGATCTTTATATATTTTACTTACAGCATCATCTAAAAAGTGACCTATTTTTTCCATTATTGTAATAGTGTCAGTATACTCTTTTGGATGCTGACCTAGTTCAATAAGATTACTAAAGAGTTCTTTAACATTAGTCATATTAAAGTTTCCAGCCATAATAAGATTTCTGTGCATCCAATTATTCTGTCTTAAAAAAGGATGTACACTTTCTACACTATTTTTCCCAAAGGTACCATAGCGTACATGACCTAATAAAAGTTCTCCTATATAAGGAATGTTTTCTTTTTGTAAAGCGACATTATCTGCATATTCAGGATGATTAGTAAGCTCAGTATTAATTCGCTCATTTATTTGTGCAAATATATCTTGAATAGGTTGTTGCTCTACAGAGCGAACTCTACTTATATAGCGTTGCCCAGGCTTGGTATCTAACTTAATGCTTGCAAATCCAGCGCCATCTTGCCCACGGTTATGCTGTTTTTCCATCATTAAATACATTTTATTTACACCATAAAATGCACTACCATATTTTTCTTTATAGTATTCTAATGGTTTTAAAAGTCTAACAAGTGCAATCCCACACTCATGTTTTAAAGCATCACTCATTGTTGTGTTGTTTATAAATTGAAAACGCACTCAAATTCTGAGCGCGTTTTTTATGATAATTCTATTTCAAATTGTGTTAAATCTTTAAACTGTTGCAAACGTTTATGCATTTCCTCACTTGAAAGCTGTTCCATGCGTTGAGTTCCAAATTTTTCAACGCAAAATGATGCTAGTGTTGATCCATAAATAACAGCGTTTTTCATATTCTCAAATGAGAAATCATTAGTTCTTGCTAAATACCCAGTAAACCCTCCTGCAAATGTATCTCCAGCTCCTGTTGGATCAAACACTTCTTCTAAAGGTAAAGCAGGAGCATAAAATACATCATCATTATTAAATAATAAAGCACCGTGTTCTCCTTTTTTTATAACTACATATTTTGGCCCCATTTCATGTATTTTCCTTGCAGCTACAACTAAAGAATATTCTCCGGTTAGTTGCCTTGCTTCTTCATCATTTATAGTAATAACATCTACACGTTTTATAACGTTATGTAAATCTTCTAAAGCACTATCCATCCAAAAATTCATAGTATCTAGAACTACTAATTTTGGAGTTGAAGTCATCTGATCTAAAACACCACTTTGTACAATTGGATGTAAATTACCTAACATCACAACTTCTGCATCTCTATAATCTTTTGGAACAACAGGATTAAAATCTGCAAGAACATTTAGCTCAGTTGCTAGTGTATCACGCGAATTCATATCATTATGATACAAACCACTCCAGAAAAATGTTTTTCCGTCTTTAACGATTTCAACTCCAGAAAGGTCTATGCTTTTTCCTGAAAGTAAATTTAAATGTTCTTCTGGAAAATCACCACCTACTATTGAAACTATAGCAGAATCTACATTAAATTGAGAAGCGGCTAAGCTTATATAAGTTGCCGCGCCTCCAAGAATTTTATCTGTTTTTCCAAAAGGGGTTTCGATAGCATCAAAAGCAACAGTACCAACAATAACTAATTTACTCATTATAAAAGTGAATTTTTTGCAAAGATAGTATGATTAATTATATATAAGCTAAAGTTTTGCTTAGAATTAAGATGTGAGTGATTGAGATTTTTTTGCAAAGAGAAAAAGATTATTTTCTACCAAAATCTGCTGGAATTTCACCCCAAGCTTTGGTCTCCCATTTTACGATTGTTGTTGTATAATTATTTTCTTTAAGCCAAAGAGTAGCTCTGTCTACTAAATCAAAAAGAGCTTTATTTTTAGTATTGCGCTTTAATTTAGAATTACACATTTTTTTGCGAACCCAGCTCATCGCTGTTTTAGAATCGGTATAAAGAATACGATCACTATTATGTTGTTTTAAAAACGCTAAGCCATGTACTAAAGCTAAAAATTCTCCAATATTATTAGTGCCTTCTTCAAAAGGACCTTGAAGAAATAATTGCTTTTTACTTTTAGTATCTACTCCACGATATTCCATTTTGCCAGGATTTCCACTAGATGCTGCGTCTACAGAAATGGAATTATAATTAGGTTGCCCTATTTTTTTAAGTTGAAGCGCACTAAGTTCACTTTTAAAAGATTTATCTTTTCCTATATAATCTCTGTAGTTACCTTTAAATGCTTTTTTAGCAGCATCAAAAGTTGCAAATGATTTGTATTGAGCTCCTTGAAAATCTTTAATTTGAGCTTTACAGTCATTCCAAGATTCAAAAACACCAGTATGATGCCCTTTCCAAACAGTATAATATTTCTTTTTCTTTTTTGACATCGTTATGCTCGTGAAAATGAGAACCTCTTAATATTTAAGATCTAAATTTCTTTGAGAAGAAGTTTTTCTACTACTTCTGGAAAATATTTCATTTCTAATTCGTGAATTTTTGTAGCAACGTCTTCTGCTGTATCTAGCGTTTTTACGACGCATTTTGCTTGAAAAATAATAGCACCTTCATCATAATTCTCATTTACATAATGAATTGTGATACCAGTTTCGGTTTCTTTATTATTTACAATTGCTTTATGAACGTTCATTCCATACATGCCTTTTCCGCCATATTTTGGAAGTAATGCAGGGTGAATATTTATAACTTTATTTGGAAATTCTGCTAAAATATTTTCAGGAAATTTCCATAAAAACCCAGCGAGAATTATGAGATCTGGTTGTGTAGTTTTTAAAATATTTAAAACATCGTTTGTTTGTGTAAATGCAATTTTATTAAACGATAAAGCACTTACTTTAAGTTGCTTACATCTATCTAAGACTTTGGCAAAAGGATTGTTAGTCAGTACTTGAACAACAGATGCATTATCTTTGTTATGAAAAAAATTAATTAAATTTTCAGCATTAGTTCCACCTCCAGAAGCAAAAATTACAATACGTTTCATTTACGGTTTATGATGTTAGATGTCCAGACAAAAAAAAGAATAATTATTAACAAATAGAAGTAAAAAACAAATACTTATATTTAAAATTATTAAATTACAAACACATTTTTAATGTAAAGGTGCGATTTAAAATAAAGTTTTTTATTTTTGCCACCTAATTAAAATTTAAAATTAAAAGATTATGTCAGACATTGCATCAAGAGTAAAAGCGATTATCGTAGACAAATTAGGCGTTGATGAAAACGAAGTTGTAACTGAAGCTAGCTTTACTAACGACTTAGGAGCAGATTCATTAGACACTGTAGAATTAATAATGGAATTTGAAAAAGAATTTGATATTCAAATCCCAGACGATCAAGCTGAAAACATTGCAACAGTAGGTCAAGCAATTTCTTATATAGAAGAAGCAAAATAAGCAAATAACTTTATGAAACTTAAGCGAGTTGTAGTTACTGGTCTGGGTGCTTTAACGCCAATTGGTAATACCATCGAACAATATTGGGATGGTCTTATTAATGGTAAGAGTGGTGCTGCGCCTATAACCTATTTTGATACTGAAAAGTTCAAGACCAAATTCGCTTGCGAATTAAAAGACTTTAACGTAGCAGATTTTCTTAATAGAAAAGAAGCCCGTAAAATGGATAGGTTTACGCAATATGCTATGATTGCTTCAGATGAAGCTATAGCAGATTCAAAACTTAATCTGGATGAGATTAATAAATTACGAGTAGGCGTTATTTGGGGAGCAGGTATTGGTGGTTTAGAAACATTTCAGCAGGAGGTATTAAATTTTGCTGATGGTGATGGAACTCCAAGATTTAACCCGTTCTTTATCCCAAAAATGATTGCAGATATTGCACCAGGTAATATATCTATTAAAAATGGATTTATGGGGCCTAATTATACCACAGTTTCTGCTTGTGCTTCTTCTGCCAATGCAATGACCGATGCTTTAAATTATATTAGATTAGGGCATTGCGATATTATTGTAACTGGAGGAAGTGAAGCAGCAGTAACAATTGCTGGTATGGGAGGTTTTAATGCAATGCATGCGTTATCTACAAGAAATGATAGCCCTGAAACAGCCTCAAGACCATTTGATGCTAATCGAGATGGATTTGTATTAGGAGAAGGAGCTGGCGCTTTAATTCTTGAAGAATATGAGCATGCTAAAGCTCGTGGTGCAAAAATATATGCAGAAGTTGTTGGCGCAGGCTTATCTTCTGATGCACATCATATGACAGCTCCACATCCAGAGGGTATTGGTGTTATTGCTGTAATGGAAAATTGTTTAGAAAATGCAGGACTTAAACCTGAAGATGTCGATGCGATTAATACGCATGGAACCTCTACACCGTTAGGTGATGTAGCGGAGTTAAAAGCGATATCTAAAGTTTTTGGTAGTCATGCAAAAAATATCAATATTAATTCTACAAAATCTATGACAGGGCATCTACTAGGTGCTGCAGGAGCTATCGAAGCTATTGCGTCTATATTATCTATAGAGCATGGTATTGTCCCTCCAACAATCAACCACTCTACGGTTGATGAAAAAATAGATTCAGAATTAAATTTAACACTAAACAAAGCTCAAAAGCGAGATGTTAAAGTTGCAATGAGTAATACGTTTGGATTTGGCGGTCACAACGCTTGTGTATTATTCAAAAAAATAGATTAAATCCCGAATGAGATTCATTCGTAACATACTAAATTCCCGCTCTAAAAAAGACGGGAATTTTTTTATTCAGCTTGAAAAGATATTAGGCTTTAAACCTAAAGATGATACTTATTTTAAAAAAGCGTTTACTCATAGATCGATGAATAAACGAGATGAACAAACTGGAGTTCCAATTAATTATGAACGATTAGAATTTGTTGGAGACGCTATGTTGAGTGCTATTATAGCTACACATTTGTTTAATGAAGTTCCTGGTGGAGATGAGGGATATTTAACAAAAATGAGATCTAAAATTGTAAGTAGAGAGCATTTGAACGAATTAGGAAAAGAATTAAACCTTATTGATTTTTTAGAAAGTAAAATTGATAAAAATAATTTTGGGAGTAATATACATGGTAATTTATTTGAAGCTTTAGTTGGAGCAATTTATTTAGATAGAGGCTATGTGTATTGCGAAAAATTTATCTATGATAAAGTAATATTACCACATGTAGATATTGAGAAACTAGAAGGAAAAGTAATTAGTTATAAAAGTTTACTTATCGAATGGTGTCAAAAAGAAAAAAAATCGTTTGATTATTATGTATATGAAGATACTGGAAATGATGTCTTAAGACATTTCTCAGTAAAATTATCTATAAATAATAAGGTAATCGCCAAAGCAAGAGCAACTTCAAAAAAGAAAGCTGAAGAAAAAGCTTCAAAACGAGCATTCTTTGCCTTTCAAGGTAGAATGAATAAAGCTGGAGTATAAATACTTTAAAACATAACGTTTGTATAACATTTACTAACTAAAGAATAACAAAAAGAGTTGGTAAAGTATAATGGTATATATTATATTTACATTTCATCAGGCCATTATTCAATTGTTTTATTTGTCAGATGAATTTGCTATTAACTTCGATTGACATTCAATATTTGTTATGGCTCATTTCATAATTTATAATTATGGCGTTACACAAACTAATTGTAGACGACTTTATTGATGATTCTTACGCGTTGTTTGCTATCCATTGTACGATAGAAGATTTTCGTTTAGCTTATCTTTTAAATTACTATCTAAATATAAATTTAAAACGCAAACCTCAAGATTTGGATTTTAAATATATAGAATCTTCGTATGCTATTTTTGAATGGAATGATTTGGATAATTTAAGAACATGGAATTTAGTATCTAATGTTTGTAAAAAAGAAGAAAATAGCTTAATCAGTTCGGGATCATTATTTACAGCTTCAAATAAAATTATAAGAACTCACAATCTAGTTCCAGAATATAAAAATGTGAATTTTTTATTAAAAATTACTAGCGATGGTAATTTTATAAACGAAAAAGCGATTATTAGTAAGATACAGGAAATACCTCAAATTGCAGCAATCTATAGTATAGATGTAACACAGTTAAAATATAGAGATAATCTAATATTCAATTAATGCCACTAAAACGAAAAAAAACAAAAATAGTAGCCACTTTAGGACCTGCAACTAGTTCTAAAAAGGTATTAAAAGCAATGATAGAAGAAGGTGTAAATGTATTTCGCATCAATTTTTCTCATGCAGATTATGCTGATGTAAAAAAGCGTATCGAAATTATAAGAGAACTTAATGAAGAGTTAGGACATAATGTATCAATTTTAGCAGACTTACAAGGTCCAAAATTACGTGTTGGCGTTATGGATCATGAAGTTATTGTTAACCCAGGAGATCAAATTACATTTATAACAGGGCAAGAATTTAAAGGAAATAAAGATCGTATTTATATGAATTACGATAACTTTCCTCAAGATGTAAACCCTGGAGAACGCATTTTATTAGATGACGGTAAACTTATATTTGAAGTTGTAAAAACAGATAAAAACACTAAAGTTTTAGCTAAAGTAATTCAAGGAGGTCCTTTAAAATCTAAAAAAGGAGTTAACCTTCCAAACACTAATATATCTCAACCAGCACTTACAGAAAAAGACATTAAAGATGCAATTTTTGCTATTGAACAAAAAGTAGATTGGATGGCATTATCTTTTGTACGTCATGCTCAAGATTTAATACAATTACAAGATTTGATTAGTGAACATAGTGAGCATAAAATTCCAATTATCGCAAAAATTGAAAAACCTGAAGCAGTAGAAAATATTGATAAAATTGTAGCTTATTGCGCTGCTTTAATGGTCGCAAGAGGTGATTTAGGAGTTGAAATCCCTGCAGAAGAAGTGCCTTTAATTCAAAAAAAATTGGTGCTTAGAGCTAAAAAAGCAAGAATCCCAGTAATTATAGCCACACAAATGATGGAAACAATGATTACTAGTTTAACACCAACAAGAGCTGAAGTTAATGATGTGGCTAATTCTGTAATGGATGGTGCTGATGCTGTAATGCTTTCTGGAGAAACATCTGTAGGTAAATATCCGGTACAAGTTATTCGTCAAATGGCTAATATAATTAGAAGTGTAGAAGATTCTCCTCTTATTCAAGTACCACATTTACCACCACATATTCGTACAAACCGCTATATCACAAAATCTATTTGCTATCATGCAGCTCAAATGGCTAATGAAATTAGTGCAGAAGCAATTTCTACATTAACTAATAGTGGCTATACAGCGTTTCAAATATCGGCTTGGAGACCATCAGCTCATATTTTAGTATTTACGTCTAACAAGCGTATTCTTACACAACTTAATTTACTTTGGGGTGTAAAAGCTTTTTATTATGACAAATTTGTGAGTACAGATGAAACTATTGAAGATGTCAATAAAATTGCTTGCCAAAAAGGTTATTTAAATGAGGGAGATATGCTTATTAGCCTTGCAGCAATGCCAATACAAGATAAAGGGATGGTTAATACATTACGCGTTACCCAAATTGACAATTGTAATTTTTAATTCTTGTTACACTCTAAAAACCAAACTTTAACTGAACGCTTACACTTTTTTCTTCAGCAGGTTTAGTAGGAGCTTCTGTATTTAAATTAGAAATGGAAATACCTAATAAGCGTACAGAATTTTTCATTTTTTCTTGATATAATAAATCTTTGGCTGTATTTAAAATAATATCTTTATTAGAAATAAAATAAGGTAATGTTTTGCTTCGTGTCTGCAATGAAAAGTCACTGTATTTTATTTTAAGAGTCACTGTTTTTCCAGATACATTACCTCTAGATAAACGTTTTGTGACTTCTTCAGCAATGTGTTCTAACTTTTCAAGCATAAAAACTTCACTTGATAAATTATCACTAAATGTGCGTTCTGCTGCCAACGATTTCCTAACTCTATTTGGTTTTACTTCACTATTATGAAATCCTCTAACAGTGTAATAATAATACTTGCCAGATTTCCCAAAATGAGATTTTAGAAATTCAAGGGGCTTAGACTTTAAATCTTTTCCAGTAAAAATTCCTAGCTGATACATTTTTTCGGCAGTTACTTTACCGATGCCATAAAACTTACGAATATCTAAAGCTTCTAAAAATTCAATAACTTCTTCAGGGCTCACTGTTTTTTGCCCATTAGGTTTATTGTAATCACTAGCTATTTTAGCTATAAATTTATTAATAGAAATTCCAGCTGAAGCCGTTAGATTTAACTCATTAAAAATTTGATTACGAATATCTTGAGCTATTAAAGATGCACTTGGATTTCCTTTTTTATTTTCAGTTACATCCAAATAAGCTTCATCTAAAGAGAGAGGTTCTACCAAATCAGTATATTCATAAAAAATTTTGCGTACAGCTTTTGAGATTTCATTATACCTATCAAAATGGGGACGTACAAAAATGAGTTCCGGGCATAAACGTTTAGCTTGCATGCCACTCATTGCACTTCGCACTCCAAATTTACGAGCTTCATAACTAGCGGCACTTACTACACCACGTTTACCACCACCACCAACAGCCAGTGCTTTCCCTCTTAGTTCTGGATTGTCTAACTGCTCTACAGAAGCATAAAATGCATCCATATCAACATGAATAATTTTTCGAATTGGTAAATCGCTAGACATCCTGTAAATTTATAATTTTAATTGATTAAAAGATTCTTGTCTTTTCAAGAAATATTATGATAGAAATAGAACGTAAATTTTTAGTAAATTCAACTACCTTTAAAACTAATGCTATCCGTAAAACTAAAATTATTCAAGGATTTTTAAATACAAATAAAGAGCGAACGGTTCGTATAAGATTAAAAGGAGAACAAGGTTATTTAACTGTAAAAGGACAATCTACAAATGATGGGATGTCACGTTTTGAATGGGAAAAGGAAATATCTAAAACTGACGCAGAAACATTATTTCCGCTTTGCGAAAAAGGAATGATTGATAAAATACGGTATGAAATTGTAGTAGATAGACATATTTTTGAAGTTGATGAATTTTTTGGTGATAACTTAGGATTAATAATAGCCGAAATTGAACTTAATGACGTGACAGAAACATTTAGAAAACCTGATTGGTTAGGTAAAGAAGTTACGGGAGATATTAAATATTATAATTCACAATTAAGTAAACAACCATATAGTACTTGGGATAAATTATAAAACTAACATAATGAAAAAACTAGCTCTTATTTTAATAGGATTACTTTTAGTTTGCTCTTGCAGACAGGTAAAAGAAGAAACAGAATTAAATGAGATAACTGTTGAGCAAAAAATATCAGTAAAAGAAAGATTAGAACAACTTAAAGCTGATGGATTTGAAACTTTTGATTATATAGATGAAACTACTAATGACACGATTATTATGCAACAATATTTTATAGCATTTTTAAAAAGTGGACCTAATCGAAATCAATCTGAAGAAGAAACAGCAAAACTTCAAGAAGCACATTTAGCGCATTTAAGTAAAATGTATGAAATGGGTTATGCTGATATTTCTGGACCTTTTGGAGACGAAAGCGATATTCTAGGTATTACTATTTATAATACACCAACACTAAAAATGGCAGATAGTTTGGCAAATTTAGATCCTATGGTTAAAGCTGGTCGCTTGGTTATTGAAATGCACCCTTGGTGGGCAGGGAAAGGATTTCCGTTACGTTAATCTTTCTGTGTCATTACTTGTTAAAAACCTGTAACATTCTGTTAAAAACAAGAATTTTGTGTAATTATTCTTTGAATTATACCACATAACTTATAGATATAACAAATAAATATATAAGCTATGAAATGTATTAGAATCGAAACCGTAAGCAAAGAAGAAATTAAATACTTGCAATTTCCTAAAGAAGAAGTCCTTAGTTCTAAAGAAGATCAAAATGAAAGATGCCTTATGATGAAACGTGCTATGGCTTTAGGTAACCTAGAACAAGAGAAAGTTGGTATTTTATTTTTAGATAATGAAGGTTATAAACGTGTAGAAACTACTATTTGGGGTGTTACTAATAAATATGTAATTCTAAAACAAGCTACAGTAATTCCTTTGGAACGCATAGTAGGAGTAGCATAATTATTTTATTTCAATATATCGTTTGATATCATTCCCTGACTCGTCTACCACAGTGATGAGATGTTTACCCTTTTTAGGCAAAACAGCAAACTCATGAATATCTTTGGTTACTCCTAAGTAGTTATCATTTAAATACCAAAATAAAATTGCTTCAGGTTTAGAATAAGCTACTTTAAAAATAAGTTCATTGGTGCTGCCGTCAAAATCTTTAGGAAGAAAAATACTAGTTGATTCCTTAGGATAAATAAAATCTAAAGCAATATCGTTTTCTCCATAACAATCTACCCTATAATTAGGAAGTTGTTTATAAAATGGATTCTTTTTACTGTAATAATAAGCCATTAAGGGAGG
This sequence comes from Flavobacteriaceae bacterium, assembly GCA_003443635.1. Classification (NCBI taxonomy): domain Bacteria; kingdom Pseudomonadati; phylum Bacteroidota; class Flavobacteriia; order Flavobacteriales; family Flavobacteriaceae; species Flavobacteriaceae bacterium. The sequence continues at coordinate 498,875 of CP031964.1, forward strand.
CAATACAAACCAAGATTTATTAGTAATTTTTGTTAATGGCTCGCATGAAGAATTTACTTGATATTGTTCGTTCTCATCCAAATGAGTTAGAATATGAAAAGGGCAAGGCTTTGTTTTTAAACCACTTAATTGCACATATTCTTGAATAACCTGTTCGCAAACAGTAGTAGCTCGATACCCACTTTTTGTACAAACTTCAATTTGCTGCATTTCATCATAAGGTGTTGAAAACCATTCGCTATTAGGGAGGATGTTAAATACATCAAATAATATCGGTGCTGCTGCTTGTACACCTACTAGACCAGGCCTTCCTTCACCATCTGCATTACCAACCCAAACACCGACTACATAATCTTTGGTTGTACCAATTGCCCAAGCATCGCGAAACCCAAAACTTGTTCCTGTTTTCCAGGCAATTTGTTTAGATGAATCATAAAATTGCCAATTATCATCACCTTCAGGGCGATTTACCTCTTTCATTGCTTCGTAGGTTAGGTAAATTGAAGCCGCATCATAAACAACTTTTTCTGAAGTAAACTCTCCAAAATCAACAGAATTAGTTAATGAAAAAGTAGGTTCTAAAAACTCATTAGTATAGTACTGACTCGAATTATCACTAAAATGATTTAATGTAGATGATAAAGCAGCATAACTTTTACATAAATCCCATAAGTTACTTTCTGCTCCCCCAAGAATAAGTGATAATCCATAATGATTTGCATTGTGTTTAATATCTTTAAACTGTAATTGCGATAAATAATGGTAAAATCTATCCAGTCCAAATTGCTGTAATAGTCGTACCGAAGGCACATTTAATGAACGAGACAAAGCTCGTTTTACAGAAACGGCACCATCATAATCTCTATTAAAATTTTCAGGATTATAATTAGCAAACTGTGTTGGAACATCTGCAACCAAAGTATTTGGTAGAAGCTCTCCAGAGTCTAATAAAGCAGCATGTAAAAAAGGTTTTAAAATACTACCTGTACTTCTTGGTTTATCAATAACATCTACATCTTTTTGATGTGCTTTATCTGTAGGGGAATTGCCTATATAACTTAACACTTCTCTGGTTCTTACATCTAGAATAAGTATAGCTATATTATAAATTTCATTCTGACGTAATTGTAAATAATGATTAGAAACGATATGGTTTGTTTGCTTCTGTAATTCTTTATTTACTGTTGTTCTTACACGTTTCCCATAATCTGATTTGGCCACTTTTTGTAATAAATGAGGCGCTATTTGTGGCAATGGATAGGGTTTTTGAGGTAATATTTCGGCAATAGATAAGTCATAGGTTAAACTATCTATAGTCTTGTTATCTAATAATTTTTTGAGTAAGCGATTACGTTTTATAAGCAATCGTTTTTGATTTTTACCTGGATAAATTAAACTGGGTGCATTGGGTAACACAGCGAGTGTTGCACTTTCTGCCCATGATAGATCGTTTGCATTCCTATTAAAATATCGCCAGGCAGCAGCATCCAAACCTACAGTATTACCACCAAAAGGAGCATTACTTGTGTAAGACGCCAAAATAGTTTCTTTAGAAGCTCGAAACTCCAAACGTGTGGCTAAAATAAGTTCTTTTATTTTTTCAATATAGGTTCTGGGAGTTCCTTTTCGAGAGAGACGAATGGTTTGTTGGGTTAATGTGCTTCCTCCTCGCGTTACTTTACCAGAATTGATATTCTCCTTTAGAGCTTTAAAAATAGAAATAGGATTGAATCCTGGGTGTTTGTAAAAATATTCATCTTCAAATAAAATCAAGCATTGTTTAAACTTTTCTAGAACACTATCATTATGAGGAAATCGCCATTGTCCATCTTTTGCAATTAATGCGCCTAATAATTGCCCATCTCGACTTTCTATAACGGTAGCTGTCGGATTATTAAATAATTGCTTGGGTAAACAGAAATAGTAAGCAATCAAGAGAATGAAAATCACTCCTGATTTTATCTTATGGTATTTTATATAATTTACTATTTTAAACATATGTATTTCCTGTATAAGCAGGAATCTCAATTTTATAATTTTACATCATTGCGATTTGCTTTTGATGGAGAAACAATTCTATTTCTTAAAACGGTTTGTAATGAATTTATTTATTAAACTCATATTCTCGCTCTACTTTACAAACCCTAATATGATACCAACTGTACCAATCTGAAATCCCTTTTTGTTGTGCAACAAGATGATCTGCATTTTGTTTCCAGAGTTGAATAGCTTCTAAGCTTTCCCAATAACTCACTGTAATACCAACAGTTTCTCGTGCTGAATCTACTCCCAAAAAACCTTTTTGTTGTTTGGCTAGAGTTTCCATTAATTCTGCCATTTTATTATAACCGTTTTCTTTTTCGGTTAGCGTGGAAGTAAAAATCACTGCGTAATATGGTTTAAAATCTTTCATTGTTTTTTCATTACTGCGAAAGCAGGAATCTTTTTAATATTAGTTTTATGTTTGTTATTTTTCAACGGCTACCCATTGCCCTTTTGCTCTTACAAAATAGTCATTATCATACATCGCTTCAGCTTGTGTCCCTGGTAAATAATAAGTTCCTAAATAAGCAGCATTTAATAATACATTAAAGGTTTTGCTATTATTTTTAGAACCACTTCTCTCTAAATTAAAATAGAAATTAACACGGTCGTCTCTGATATCGGTATAATCGGCATCATTGCTTACAGCATTACCAAAATCTGTAAATCGAGTGTTTACAATTTCCCATCCTGATGGAAATATCTTTGATAAAGCCACATCATTTATTGGCTCTTTTTTAAGATTAGAAACTGTAATGGATGCTACAAAATCTTGACCTTGTTGTAGTTTGCTCACATCTATTGTATTGCCTTGTAAATCTTTATAATTTACAGAAAGACTCAATCCTCTTTTTTCTGGAAGTTCTTTTCCTAAAGGTAATTTTCCAGAAGTTACAACACGAACATACACTGTGTTTTTTGGATTGTTAATTTTAATTGAATTGCTTCCTTTTTTAATATTTAATTCTCGTTGTGCAATTGAATTTTTAGTGTTAATCGATTGCTCAGAGGTATCATTTAAACTGTAATTAAGTTGTAATGCCTTGCCTCCATTTTTCTGAACCATTTTTGCCATGGCCATTAAACTATAAGCAGTAGTTTGTGTACTCATCCAACGGTCTGATGACAACCGTTTTGCAATATATTCGGCAGTTTCTCTAACTTTAGAATTATCGATTAATACCATTGTTTCCAAAGCCATTGCCCGATTTCTATCGGTAGACCCATAAGTATAATAATCATATTGTGTTGATGAAAAATCAATATTAGAACGTGATACTATTTCTGTAGCAGCTTCTTTTTGCCCTGCTAAAGCATAAGCCGCTGCCAATCGCCATTTGCCGTCATTGGATAATTCTTCAAACTCTTTTAAACGATTCATCGATGCTAAATCAGGTTGTCCTGCCAATGCTAAGGTATACAAACGATATGCCTGAGCAACATCATTTCTATATGTTCGATAACTAGGACGCCAATTTCTTGCTGTTTCTTTCTGATAACGCAACCAATTACTCATAAAAGATAATGGTAATACATAACCTTTTTTCTCGGCTTCAATCATAAAATGACCAGCATAACTTGTCCCCCAATCGTTAGGAGTACTTTGTCCGCTCCAATAAGATAATCCACCACTAGTTGTTTGAAAATGACTTAGTTTTTTAATGCCGAGCTTTATATTAGTATCAATGTCTTGTTTTTTATCAAACGGTAAATCAAAAATATCACTTAAAAAGAGTTGAGGCAATACACTTGATGTCGTTTGTTCTACACACCCGTGAGGGTATTGAATTAAATATTTTAGACGCCCACTAAAATTCATTGGCGGTAAGGTTGAGAATTCCACTTGTACTGAATTTGAACCTGTGATACCAAAGGTTGAAAAATTGATGATTTGTGCTGTATCTGCATCTAAAACAACATTGGTAATTCTATTACTTATCGGATTTGGATTAAATATATCTAATTCAACTTGATAAGATGACTTTTCACCATTTCCAGAGGCAATCACTTCTACGGTATTGACACCGTTAGCTTTGCTTACATCCAACTCAAAGTATGCCATTTTCTCATCTGGCTTATCAAAATTTAATGTTTGTGTTTTGCTTCCTATAACCTGAATTCCATCACTTAATTTTAAATGAAGCGATACATTTTTCACTTTAGATTCCATAGCAAATACAGTAACTGGAAGTGTTACTTTTTCTCCAGGACTTAGTTTTCGTGGGAGTGTTGCCAATACCATTAATGGTTTCTTTACAGGGGTAGTTTTTTCAACACTTCCGTAAGCTGCATTATGGTTATTTCCTGCAATAATCATAGTTCGTACAGAACCAATATATTTTGGAATAGTAATTTGATGTGATTTTGTTTCACCGGCTTTTAAACTAAAAGGGCCAAGATATTTTACAACAGGTTTAAAGCGATTTGCTTTTTTGTTTTTTGCAGCATTAGCTGTGTCATCCCCACCAATTTCAAATACTTGATCTACACTACCTGTATAAGCGCCAATAACATCATCAAATACATCCCAGGTTTTTACCCCTAAAGCTTCACGAGCATAAAATTCATTCCAACCACTAGGAGTTTTAAAACGAGTTAAATCTAACAGGCCTTCATCTACCAACGCTACAGTATAGGTCATTGCTTTTTTGTTTTTTTCGCTTACAGCAATGGTAACATCTTGCTCAGGACGTAATACATCTGGCATTTTTAACTGAGGCTCTAATTTGGTGGATTTATCTTCTACTATAATTGGAATCACACCATATAAACGAATCGGTAAATCGTTTTCGGAAACTGAGTGTGGTTGTAATAATGAAATATTAATAAATACATTGGGCGTCATTTCTTTGGTAATAGGGATAGCAGTTATGGTTTCTCCTTTTTTTGTTTTTACCCAAGTATTTTGAAGTACTTCTGTACCGTTTTCAATACTAATTAAAGCACGGCCTTCAGTACCAGAAGGGAATGTGATTATTGCTGTTTCTCCAATGTTATAAGTTTCTTTATCTGAAGAGAACACGAGCATCTTAGCGGCTTCTTTATTGTTTCCGCTGCCTTGACGTTTCCACCAGTTTCTATAAAAATAAGTTGTTTTCCCTGTAGCATGACCACTTTTTGGATCAGATACACGAATGAGATAACGCCCGCTTTCGGTTTCAGGAACATTAATTTTAAAAGAAGCTTCACCTTTAGCATTTGTATTTACAATTTTAGTCATAAAAGGTGTTCGATAGCTATCGGATTGGTAGGATGCTAAATCATCGTAAGAAGAACTCCACCACCAGCGCCATTTAATTTGATATACTTTAACTTCTAAATTGTTGCGTTGAATTGGTTTGCCTTCAGTATCGACAACCACCAAGTCAAATTGATGATCTTCATCTGTATAATACGAATCATAAGCTCTGGCTTTTGGGGCACGTAAACCGATAAAGGAGGTATAGGGTGCATAAGATTTGCTAAACGCATCAATAGAAAAATCACCTCCATTTTCGAATGCTCTCGTCAAAAATGAAACGTTTAGCATTCCAGGCGCATTCTTACCAATATTTAATTTTTTAGAGATTTTTGCTATTCCTTCGCCGTTAACCTTGCCTTCAAAAATAGAAATATCTTCAGCCCTAAAGGAACGTGTCGGGTCATTAAAAATATATTTTGGATAGTTTTTAAATCCTTTTGAAGTACTTGAAAACTTAGCTTTAATTTCTGCTTTTATATTTTTTGCTGGTGCTCCGTGAAGCCAATTTACTTTTAATTCACTTTGTAATGGTTTTGTGTTACTAAGTATGGCATCTTCAAAATCTACTTTAATTTTTAAGCGATTTGGTTTTACTGTTTCAACTTTTAAAGATTTATAAAATGTAGCTCCTCCAACAGATACTTTTGCATTCCAGTTTCCTGTTTTATCTTCTGAATTTGTAGAAACAGAAAAGCGGTAAAAATTATTGACGCCTTCTTGTTTAATTTTCTTGTAAGCAAGTTTTCCATTGGCATCAGTAACTTCTAGCTTTACTGGATGGTTACTGGGGAGTTTATTAGCATTATCGTTGAGCATAAAGGTTAGATGAATAGAATCTCCAGGCCTCCAAACACCACGTTCGCCATAAATAAACCCTTTTAACCCACGTTGTAATGTTTTTCCAGACACATTAAACTTACTTAAAGACAATGAGTTTCCGTCATTTAGTTTAATGTAACTCGTGTTATTTCCTTTAGTGACAATAGCGAAATTTGCATGACTATCGGCATCTATAACAGCAAGGCCATCTGCATTGGTTGTAGTTTTTGCAATGGATTGCTTCTGAAAGTTAAATAACTCTATTGCAGCATTAGCTTCTGGATTAGTGTTTAGAATATTAGTTACTGCAAAGTAATACGAACTATTATTGCCGCGTTTTGCGATAACACCAAGATTGGATGCAACAATATTATTAGCTACTATTCTATCTTCATTATAGTACGCTTCATGACAGGGATTATTACGTTCTCGCCAATTATATCTGTTGTTTTTATAACTATAAACAATATCATCCCAATATGCTTCTTCTCGTAAATCTTCATCAGAAATAGTACTTCCAGAGATAACATCATTGTTGTATTCGTAATAATCGTCCTCATAAAAATCATTACCTTCAGAACGATTAGAAGTATCAGTATTACAGCTATAAATTGCATATTCTTTTTTAAAGCTTAATTCAACTCTGTAAATAGCGCCTTTATCTGCGTTAAATAATTTTGATAGATCAATACTATAGGCTTTCCAACGACCTGTATTTTCGGTTTCATTCTCTATAAGCCGAATCGTTTTTTTTGCAATACGACGACCAACACGTTTAATATCGTAATCACGATTGTTATTAAGATTTCCACTTTGTAAAAACTGAAGTATATTATTTTCGTAAATTTTAATAATCCGTACATCGAGTGCTTTAAGATTTACAGCTTCAAAATTGTATTTTAAATCTTGAGAATTAGGTAAAATAGTACCCCCAGAAATAAGACGAACACTAGGTTTTAATTCTTCAAAAGAAATGACTTCAGAAAAAGGATGCTTGAGCTTGAAGTTTTCTGTATTTCGGAGGCCTTGAAATACATCTATTTGTAAATCACCAACCACACGAGTATCAGGATATATTTTAAGCACATTTCCGTTTACGATAAACTTTGGTTTTTTTGTATTTTGAATCGTTACTAATCCGTCAAAGTTTTGTTGCTTTTTTAAAGGATCAGAAAAATTGATAGATAAGTATTGTTCAGGTGATTGTATTACATTAACATCTACAATAGTAAAATTATTTATCCCAGGAATAGTAATAGTGTTTTCTCCTTTGTTTTTAGACTGAATTGCCGTTCCATTCCATTTTACATTGATTTTAGAATCTTCTGTTAATCGATGAATACTATCAATTTTAAATTCATATAGCTTTGAGTTTTTATGTGCTTCCTGCCATTTTATAGAAAGAAGGATATTGTTTTGAGAAGCTTCAATAAGTTTTTTTACTTGTTCAGATGTAGCAATATCTGCAAGACGAATTGTACCTTCTAAGTATTGCCATTCTTTACTATAAGATTGTAAATTGTTAGTGTTTACAGTAAAATTAGGAGTGATGGTTTTAAATTTAAAAGTGTATTTTTTAAACTCTGAAGGAACTCGTGAATAGATTTCGTTTAAATTTATAGAAACGGTATATTCAGTATTAGGGTTTAGAGTAGTATTAGGAATGAAACTAAATGTTTGCTTGTTTTTTGCTATTAACTTCCCTTTTACTTTTGGTGAAATGCTAAAAACATTATCTAAAATCTCTTCACCAATCACCCAGTTTTCAACCTCTTTAACTAGATTAACTTGAATTGGTTCTGCAATAGAAATGTGACCTGCCGTTGTACGGTTAATATAATCTTTAAATCTAAATAAATTATCGGTTGGAGTGTTATTTTTTTTACAAGAAGAAGTAATTACTAAAAGTAGAAATGCAATAATAAAAGATGATTTAAGCTTCATAGATTGATGGATTTAGATGAAAATGAACTAAAAAGAAAGTGTAGGTTGTTTCTTGTTAATTAAGATACGCTCATTTTTAATGATTTAGACTTTGATTAATTGTTAAAATCGTCTTAATCTTTTAAAATAATTGCAATTCACCTTCAATTTCTTGTTTTAATTCTAGTGCGATTCTCTTATAATATTCCCATTCATCTACTTGAAAAACATCACCTTTAGTATAAATAAGCGCTTGATAATAACGCTTATTTTTTGCTAACTCATTTAAATTTAAATAAGGGAGCTGACTTTTTTCTCCCCAAAAAAACTCTAAAGCTTGTTTAGTACTCAAAACCTCTTCAACTAAGATAGGCATTAAAAATTCATTGGTAACTTTATATTGTAAATTATCATCGTTTCTACTATTTGAAACAGTTCTGTAATAATCAAAAATAGCTTCCCTTAAATGGTTATTTTTTATAAATTTTAATTTACCCGAAGAAACTCCTTCATCATAAGTTCCTCTATTAGATATAAAATAATCATCTGTCATTAATTCAAATTGTAGTTGAGTGAATTTAAAAATATCTTTATCAGATGGATTTGCGAGAATTTTAAATATAGTATCAATTTTTTTTCTTCTATCATTAGTGTTTTTAATATTTAATTCTAAAAGCTCAACGTCATTATTTAAATCTATTACCAAACTTTTAAGGACATAATATTCTTCTTGACGTTCTAATGTATCTTCTTTCCAATTATTAATTTGTAAGGCTATTAAAATGCCAATAACTACTAACACAATTTCCCCAAAAGCATATAATAAATACTTACTTGTTTTATTGGCCTCAATCATATTTTGACGGATACGACGAAAAAAGTTTATCATAATAAAATTAATTAATTGTTTTTGAAATAGATATTTCAAAAAAGGCATTTATATAGTGATAATAAAATTAAAAAGATGTTACATGTTGCCAAAAATAGTTAAACATAGAAGATGGCTGCTAATTATATTTTTTTAATACCTAGACAGATGATAAATTAGTATCTTAGCCACTATTATTAAAGAATATAAATACTATAAATATGCAAGCAGTTTCTACCGATTTTGGAATACAAGAAGCTTTAACACAATTAGGAGTAAACTCTATAAATGAAGGAAGTTCAACAGGGTCTAATCATTTCTCTAACGGAGATATTATTGAAAGCTACTCACCAGTTGACGGTCAATTAATTGCTAAAGTGAAAGCCACTACAAAAGCTGATTATGAACATGTAATGAATGCTGCTACATCTGCTTTTAAAATATGGAGAACGATGCCTGCTCCACAACGTGGTGAAATTGTTCGTCAGTTTGGAGAAAAATTACGAGAAAAGAAAGAAGCTCTTGGGAAATTGGTTTCTTATGAAATGGGGAAAAGCTATCAAGAAGGTTTAGGTGAGGTTCAAGAAATGATTGATATCTGTGATTTTGCAGTAGGATTATCACGCCAACTTCACGGTTTAACAATGCATTCTGAACGTCCGGGCCATCGTATGTACGAGCAATATCATCCATTAGGCGTTGTTGGAATTATCTCTGCCTTTAATTTTCCGGTAGCCGTTTGGGCATGGAATACAGCTTTAGCTTGGATCTGTGGAGATGTTTGCGTATGGAAGCCCTCAGAAAAAACACCAATTTGTGGGATTGCTTGTCAAAATATAGCAGCAGAAGTGTTTGCTGCCAATAATTTACCTGAAGGAATTTGTAACCTAATTAATGGTGATTATCGCGTAGGTGAAATGATGACTACTGATAACAGAATCCCATTAATTTCTGCAACGGGTTCTACCAGAATGGGTAAAGTTGTAGCTCAAGCTGTTGCAGCACGTTTAGGAAAATCACTATTAGAATTAGGTGGGAATAATGCGATTATTGTAACTCCAGAAGCTGATATAAAAATGACTGTTATTGGAGCTGTTTTTGGTGCAGTTGGTACTGCAGGACAACGTTGTACATCAACACGTCGTTTAATTATACATGATAGTATTTACGATAAAGTAAAAAATGCTATTGTTGATGCTTATCAGCAATTACGAATAGGAAACCCTTTAGATGAAAATAATCATGTAGGACCGTTGATTGATACAGATGCAGTAGCAATGTATAATGAGGCACTTAAACAAGTTGTAGAAGAAGGCGGTAATATTGTGGTTGAAGGCGCAGTTTTAGAAGGAGAAGGTTATGAAAGCGGCTGTTATGTAAAGCCAGCAATTGCCGAAGCTGAAGCACATTTTAAAATAGTACAACACGAAACTTTTGCGCCAGTATTGTATTTATTAAAATATTCTGGAGATGTTGAAAATGCTATAGAAATTCAAAATCAAGTTGCTCAAGGATTGTCGTCTGCAATCATGACAAATAACTTACGTGAAGCGGAACGTTTTTTATCTGTAGCAGGGAGTGATTGTGGAATTGCTAATGTAAATATTGGAACTTCTGGGGCAGAAATTGGTGGTGCTTTTGGTGGTGAAAAAGAAACAGGAGGAGGCCGTGAATCAGGTTCTGATGCTTGGAAAATATACATGCGTCGTCAAACGAATACAATTAATTATACAACTGAATTACCTTTAGCTCAAGGAATTAAATTTGACCTGTAAATGCAATTAAACGAGAATGAAAAAAGCTCAAGTTTTATATTTATTTGGAATTAGCTTTATTCTTACTAATATAATAGCATAACTAGATTATGATTCAGGGAATTTAGACTATATAACTGAAAAATGGATTTTAGTTATACTAATGACTGTAGTATTTGTTATTATTCCTTTTCTTTTACTATTAATTTTTAGAAAATCGAAGCATAAAATTTATATTTCATTACTAGGGTTTTTACCTCAATTATATCTTATATATTACTTGTTTTAAAAAGCAGAAATAAAAAAACCTTGCTTTATCAAACCAATGATAAAACAAGGCAACTATTTGTTGATTAATAGCAATTAATACAGTGTAAATGTAAATTGAAAAATACTTTGATTAGAAAAAATTATACAAACGGTAAATATTTCTATATGAATGGTAAAGCATATTTATAAAGTGCGAATTTTGGCGATTAACTGTACTTTACTTTCCTTAAAATCCTCAAAGATTCTTTATAATTTATATATACATTTTTATCATATAATTTTAAATAAGGTTTAGCTTCAACAAGCTTGTCAATAGCATCATGAAACAAATTTAAGTAACAAATAAGATATGTAGCTGGAAGATTTATTAAATCATTTTTTTCACTACTATTAAGTACAGTTCCTTTTTTTAATTTTTCTAAAATAACGTTATTCGTATTGTATATATGATGTAATATTCGCTTGTCAAACTGAGGAGGTTCGAATAAAAGCTTTGAATTTATAGTATAACTTGCATTATTGTTAAAATGAATTATAGTTTCTTCAAGAGGATAGTATTTATAGGAATCTTGAAGGCCCAAGTTTACATATTCAATAATCTTAAAAGTATCACTGTCATAAGAAATAGAGACTTCATCTAGAGTTGAAAAAAAGAGACGTACTTGTTCGTTTATCAATTCGATATCTACTCTAGAGAAAAATACTTCATTTTTTACTACTTTTTTTTGTCCAGCCCAACAAACTACAAAATACTCTTTAAATACTTTGTATTGTGGTTCGTAATCTTTACGTTTATTCATAAAGTCGAAAACACCATCTAAAGTATGTTCAATATTATTTTGAGCATGACTTTCAATAGCTGCTACAATTTTAGAGTTGACATCTTTTATTTCGATATCAAATACCTTAGGCATACTCATACTACCATCTCTAAAAAACACAGAACCACCATAATATTTCCAAATATTTTTTCGTAAAGATGTAAGCTCACCCATAGGCCGGATAGTGACCAATCCTACTACTTTGTCGTCAGGTAAATGTGGAAATGGAATGTTTTCATATTGTACGATTGGAGGGTTGGTTAAATAAGCATTAATAAGGTTTTGAATCTTACTGTCATCAAAAAAATCGACACCTATAATCGTATTATCCTCGTCTTCAACTCCAATTACGATGTATGAATTATTTTTAGGATTACTATTAGATAAGGCACAAATATGTTTTAAAAATTTAGCCTTCCCTTCTTTTAAACTAATTGAAACTTTTCGCTTCTTATCATAAAAACTATTCTCATCGTTGTGAGCTAGTAGATTTTTAATAAGCAAGCGTTTATTAATCATAGTCTGTTATTATTGTAAAAGTAGAGTCTCCTTAATTCAAATTTAAAGATCCTTTTTTACTGTTGTACTGTTTGCTTGAGCTGTGCAAAACACTAATACATCTGCAATATTAACGTGTGGAGGTCGAGATATTGCAAAATAAATAATCTCTGCTATATCTTCTGCTTGTAATGCTTTATAACCTTTATATACGCTATCTGCAATAGAACCTCCTTTAAAACGCACTTCAGAGAATTCAGTTTCTACTAAACCAGGATTAATTGTACCTACTTTTATTCCATAAGGATTTAAGTCAATACGCATTCCTTCGGAGATAGCAACTACTGCATGTTTACTACCGCAGTATACATTTCCTTTAGGATATACTTCTTTCCCTGCAGAAGAACCAATGTTAATAATATGTCCAGATTGTCTTTCGGTCATTTGTGGAATAATCGCTTTGCTCACATATAAAAGCCCTTTTACATTAATGTCCATCATCGCATCCCAATCGTCTAAAACACCATCTTGTATGGCATCTAACCCATGAGCATTACCAGCATTATTAATAAGAATATCTATTGTTTTAAATTGTTCAGGTAGAGATGCAATAGCTGCAATAACAGTATCTTTATCACGAACATCAAAATTTAGAGTATAAACTTCAGTTTGTTTTTCTAGATCAGCTTTTATATTATCTAAACGTTCTTGACGTCTTCCACAAAGAATTAAATTAATATTGTGTTTTGCGAATTCTCGAGCTGTAGCTCTACCAATACCACTGGTAGCTCCAGTGATTAATGCTGTTTTTTTCATTAGTTTTTCTGTTATTTTTTTAAAAGCGATGTTTTTTGTATAAAATTAGTTTGACAATACAAAAACTAATTAACGCTATAAATTTGTAATAGTAAGTTAACGCAATAAAATTAGAAAACTAAATAATCATAAACCCTTCTTAAAGCTATAATTTTTAACCAATTATTAACAGCACACGCAAAAAAAAAATAACAATTTGCGTTGTTTAAAAATGCGTATTATATTCACGCTTCAAAAAAATAGAAAATGATAGAAGATAACAGTACAATTGATATTAAGTCCATTAACGAGAAAATTGAAAAAGAAAGTGCTTTTGTTGATTTACTAACTCTAGAAATGAATAAGGTAATTGTTGGTCAAAAATATATGATCGAACGCTTACTTATAGGATTATTAGGACAAGGACATATTTTACTTGAAGGCGTGCCTGGATTAGCAAAAACATTGGCTATTAATACATTGTCTCAGGCTGTAGATGGAAGCTTTAGCAGAATTCAGTTTACACCAGATTTACTGCCAGCAGATGTTGTGGGGACATTAATTTATAATATTAAAGAGAATGATTTCTCAATTAAAAAAGGTCCAATTTTTGCAAATTTTGTACTGGCAGATGAAATTAATCGAGCGCCAGCAAAAGTTCAGTCTGCTTTATTAGAAGCGATGCAAGAGAAACAAGTTACGATTGGAGATGAAACCTTTGTATTAGACAAGCCATTTTTAGTAATGGCTACTCAAAATCCAGTAGAACAAGAAGGAACTTATCCGTTGCCAGAAGCTCAGGTAGATCGTTTTATGCTTAAAACGGTAATAGATTACCCTAAATTAGCTGAAGAACAATTAATTGTTAGAGCAAATTTAAAAGGTGCTTTTGAAAAAGTAAATGCAGTAGTTTCTGTAGAGCAAATTATAAGAGCACAAAAAGCTGTTCGTGAGGTATATATGGATGAGAAGATTGAAAAATATATTCTTGATATAATATTTGCAACACGTTACCCAGAAAAATATAAACTTGCAGAATTAAAACCATTAATTTCTTTTGGAGCTTCACCTCGTGGAAGTATTAGTTTAGCTTTAGCAGCTAAATGTTATGCATTTATTAAGCGAAGAGGATATGTAATTCCTGAAGATGTTCGTGCTGTGATTTATGATGTTTTACGTCATAGAATAGGTATTACCTATGAAGCCGAAGCCGAAAATATTACTTCTGAAGAGATTATTAGTAAAATAGTAAACGAGATAGAAGTACCTTAAGATTTCTAATTTAAGAATAACGAATTACGATTTGTGATATTTAAACGAAAATCATAAATCAAAGGTTTACAATCATAAATTGAGAAATGGATACTAAAGAATTACTAAAAAAAGTACGAAAAATTGAGATTAAGACGCGTCGGTTGTCTGATCATATTTTTGGAGGCGAATACCATTCGACCTTTAAAGGTCGAGGTATGACATTTAGTGAAGTACGCCAATATCAATTTGGAGATGATGTACGTAATATTGATTGGAATGTGACAGCGCGTACAAACGAACCATATATAAAAGTATTTGAAGAAGAGCGTGAATTGACAATGATGCTAATGGTTGATATTTCAGGCTCTGAACTTTTTGGTACAGAAGAACAATTTAAAAACGAGGTAGTTACAGAAATTGCTGCTACACTTGCGTTTTCTGCAACACAAAATAATGATAAAATAGGGCTAATATTATTCTCTAATGAAGTGGAGCTATATATCCCGCCAAAAAAAGGACGATCGCATGTATTACGTATAATTCGTGAATTAATAGAATTTAAACCTAAGAGTAAGCAAACAAATTTTGCTGAAGCACTTCGATTTTTATCGAGTGTGATGAAAAAGAAAGCTATTGTATTTATTCTTTCAGATTTTATTGCAAACGAATACCAACAGACACTTAAGATAGCTTCAAAACGTCATGATGTTACAGGAATAAGAGTATATGATAAACATGAAGAGTTAATTCCTAATTTAGGAATGGTACAAATGCAAGATGAGGAAACAGGAGAATTGATGTTGGTAAATACAGCATCAAAGAAAGTACGTGCTAATTACAGTAAATTTTACCAAGAAAAAGTGATGTATTATAAAGATAGTTTTACTAAGTCTGGAGCTGGGGTAATAGATTGCAGAGTAGATGAAAGCTATGTCAAAAAATTATTAGGCTATTTTAAACGAAGAGGATAAATCAAATAATGAGTTACCAAATACCATATACAAAATTTGAAATAAAGCAACATAAAACAATTACATTGCTTATTTTCTTTGTTCTCTTTTCTTTATTTTCATTGGCACAACAAGTAACATCTTCAATAGATTCAACATCTATAAAAATAGGAGAACAAATTACTTATAAAATTAAAATTGAAGCAGATACTACAGATTTAGTTGTATTCCCAGAAGGGCAAACGTTTTTGCCTTTAGAAGTTATAGAATCGTATAAAGTAGATACAACTAAAATCAATGCTACATACGAGTTAATAAAGCGTTATGGTTTAACTCAATTCGACTCGGGAGCTTATACCATTCCACAACAAAAAATTGTAATTGGAGATAAAACCATATATACAGACTCCTTACGTGTTGAAGTTAATACAGTAGTAGTTGATACTACAAAACAAGGATTATATGACATAAAACCAATTTTAGAAGTTAAAAAATCACCGAGTAAATGGTGGTTATATGTATTACTAATACTCTTGGTATTAGGAGCAATTGCGTTTTTGTTGTATTGGTTTATTTGGAGGGAAAAACCATTAACAGAAGAAGAAAAAGTTGCATTACTTCCCCCTTATGAGAGAGCAAAATTAGCATTACAACAATTAGATGAATCAAATTATTTAGAACACGAAGAAATAAAAGAATACTATTCACAGTTAACAGGAATTATTAGAAAATACTTAGATGAAAAAGTATACGATCACTCTTTAGAAAGTACCACAGAAGAACTTATAAATAGATTACAACTTTTAAGAGAGGGCAATCAAATTGATTTAGATAAAGGTACAATTTCTAATATTGAGAGTATTTTACGAAGAGCAGATTTAGTAAAATTTGCAAAATCTAAACCAGATATTGAACTGGCTAAAATGGATAGGAATACAGTTGATTCTGAAATAGATCATGTTAAAGAATCACTCCCTGAACCTACAGAAGAAGAGCTTTTAGAAGATTTAAAATACCAAGAAGAATTAGCAAAAAAGAAAAAACGACAAAAAATAATTATTACAGCTACCGTTGCTGGATTATTATTAATTGGCACATTTTTAGGCTTTGGATTTAAATATGGTTTTGGGTATGTTAAGGATAGTATTTTTGGACATCCAACTAAAAAAATGTTAGAAGGGAAAGAGTGGGTGTTAAGTGAATATGGCGCTCCAGGGATTACAGTATATACCCCTCAAGTTTTAGAGCGATTAATTCCGGAAATACCAGAAGAGTTTAAAGATAAAATTGAGATATCACTATTTGGTCTTGGAGAACTAACAGATAATATTTATATAAAAACAAGTACCACTAAATTTTTACCTCAAACTCCAGATCCTAATGATCCATTACAAGAGAATGGTCAAGAACCTGAAAAACCAGAAATAAATATTGTACAGGCCTCTGAAGATGTTATAAAATCTTGGGAAGAACAAGGTGTTAAGAATATTATTGTTAAAACAGAGCAATTTATTACGCCTAATGGAGCAGAAGGCTTAAAAAACTTTGGGACAGCGAACCTCCCAACTAATAATGGAGATACAGAAGAAGGAAATTATATATTGTTAGCATTTACTTCTGAAAACTTATTACAGCAAATAGCATTAGTTTGGAGATCTGATGACGATTATGCACAAGAATTGATAGATCGTATTATGGATTCGATAGAATTAATTAAACTTGAAGAAGAAGATAAATAGATGTTAGAAGGCATAGAATTTTTAAATAAGCAAATGTTTTGGGCACTATTAGCAATTCCATTAGCAATTCTATGGTATGTGTTTAAGAATAAAGAGCAAACACCTGAACTTAAAATATCAAGTATAAAAGGATTTAAAGTTGGAAGTTCTTGGTTGCCAAAATTAAAACATCTGATGTTTGTATTACGAGTTTTGGCATTAGCATTTTTAATAACTGCTTTAGCACGACCACAAACTGTAGATGTTTCTACAAAAACAAAGACTACAAGAGGTATAGATATTGTTATGGCAATAGATGTTTCTGCAAGTATGCTAGCAAAAGATTTGAAACCAGACCGATTATCGGCATTAAAATCTGTAGCAACAGAATTTATTTTGGGCCGTCCTAACGATCGTATAGGTTTAGTGGAGTATGCAGGAGAAAGTTATACTAAAACACCAATTACAAGCGATAAATCTATTGTATTAAATTCATTAAAAAGTGTAGAATATAATACAATTATTGAAGGAGGAACTGCTATAGGAATGGGATTGGCTACGGCAGTAAATCGATTAAAAGATAGTAAAGCCAAAAGTAAAGTGATTATACTTTTAACAGATGGCGAAAATAATGCAGGATTTATAGACCCAAAAACTGCTAGTGAGTTGGCTGTAGAATATGGTATAAAAGCTTATACAATAGGACTAGGAACTAATGGCATGGCATTATCTCCAATACAGCAGCTACCAGATGGAAGGTTCCAATATGGAAGAGTACAAGTAAAAATAGATGAAGAACTACTTAAAGAAATTGCAAGTGTAACTGGGGGACAATATTTTAGAGCGAATAATAATCAAAAACTAAAAGAAATTTATAAAGAAATTGATAAGTTAGAAAAAACAGATGTTGAAGAGTTTAAGTTTTACAACTATGAAGAAAAGTATCGCCCTTTAGCATTAATTGCAATAGCATTATTATTAATAGAAGCATTATTGCGCTTTACAATTTTTAGAAGTTTTATATAATTAAAAAATGTTTCAATTAGAAGAAAAAATATGGTTTTGGTTACTATTAATTATTCCAATAATAGTAATGTTTTTTTTGGCACTTCAATTATGGAAACGACATGCCCAAAGTAAATTTGCAAACAAACAAATACTTAAACGCTTAACGCCTACGAAGTCATTATTTAAGCCCATTTTAAAACTAATTGTGTTAAACTTAGCTTTTGCTTGCTTGGCGATTGCGTTAGTAAACCCTAAAATAGGAACGAAACTAGAAACAGTTAAACGTGAAGGTGTTGATATAGTGTTTGCAGTAGATGTCTCTAAAAGTATGCTAGCAGAAGATATTGCACCTAATCGTATAGAGAAATCAAAGCAATTGGTGGCACAGATTATAAATAATTTGGCGAGCGATCGTGTAGGGATCATCGCTTATGCAGGCAAAGCATTCCCACAATTGCCAATAACAACTGATTATGCATCTGCAAAATTGTTTTTACAAAGTATGAATACAGATATGCTTTCCTCTCAAGGAACAGCAATAGATGAAGCAATTCAATTGGCAAGAACGTATTATGATGACGAAGATCAAACTAATCGTGTACTTATTATAATTTCTGACGGTGAAGATCATAATAATGTTGCTACAGATATTGCAGAAGAAGCTGCAGAAGAAGGCATTAAAATATTTACTATTGGTGTTGGAGACATAAAAGGAGGACCTATACCTATTAAGCGAAATGGAATTGTTTTAAACTATAAAAAAGATAATAACGACGAAACTGTTATTACTAGATTAAATGAAGACACGCTTCAAAATATTGCGAACGAAGCAAATGGAGAATATATTAATGGAAGAGATACAAATTATGTTATAGAAACTATTCGTGAAATTTTAAATAAGCTAGATAAAAAAGAATTTGAAGCAAAGCAATTTGCAGAGTTTAAAGATCAATTTCAATGGTTTTTGGGCTTAGGGGTTTTCTTTTTATTGATAGACATATTTTTGCTAGAACGCAAGACTGCTTGGTTAAGTCGCTTAAATTTATTTAACGAAAACTTATGAGAGATACATTAAAAAAATTAGTAATATTCGATATAAATTTATAATACAATTAAAGAAATTTAATAAAATGAATAAAGTTTTAACTTTTATCCTATTATTAGTAAGTACGTTTATTTTTGCTCAAGGCAAAGAAAAAGATAAAGCGCTTGAAAAATCTAATGATTTTGTATATGAAGGAAATACCTTATTTAATGATGATTTTGTTTCTGCAGAAAAAGAATACAGAAAAGCAATTTCTGAAGTACAAACTAATGCTGTAGGAGCTTATAATTTAGGAAATGCATATTATAGAACAGGATATTATGATGAAGCGTTATTACGCCATTTAGAAGCTGTAAAAAATGCAATTACTAAAGATGAAAAACATAAAGCTTATCATAATATTGGTAATGTACTGATGCAACAAAAATCATGTAAAGAAGCAGTTGAAGCTTTTAAAAATGCACTTAGAAATAATCCTACGGATGAAGAATCACGATATAATCTAGCTTTAGCAAAAGAATGCGCTAAACAACAAGGAGGAGGTAGTGGTGACGAAAAAGGAGATGATGAAAAGAAAGAAGGGGATGATGAACAAGAAAAAAAAGATGGAGACAAAGATAATGAAGATGAAAAAAACAAAGATGAAGGAGAAAATAAAGAAGATCAGAATAGTGAAGGAGATGATCAACAAGATCAAAAAGATGGGAATGATAAAGATGATGAAAATGGTAAACCAAAAGATGAAGGGAAAAATGATGGAAATCCGAATCAAAAACCTCAGCCAAAACAGCCTCAACCTGGTAAATTGTCACCTCAACAGGTGAAGAATTTATTGGAAGCAATGAATAATCAAGAAAAGAAAGTTCAGGATAAAATAAATGCAAAAAAAACCAAAGGTGTTAAAGTGAAAACTGAAAAAGATTGGTAAAAAAAAGATGAAATTAAAGTTTTATATAATTGCATTTTTATTAACGAGTTTTGCCTCTGCTCAAGTTACATTTGAAGCTAAAGTCAGTAAAAAAAAACTAGGTGTCAATGAACGCTTGCGTATAGATTTTATAATGGACAAAGATGGTGATAATTTTAATCCACCTACCTTTGAAAACTTTACTGTCGTTGGAGGGCCAAGTCAATCAATTAGCAATTCTTGGTTTAATGGTAAACGCTCATTTTCCAAAACATATACTTATATATTAGCACCTAAAAAAAGAGGTAACTTTAAAATTACCCAAGCTACAATTGAATTTGAAGGTGAAACTTATAAAACTTTACCTTTAGATATTTTTGTTACTGCCGCTGTAGAGCTTCCAAAAGACCCCAATGACCCTAATTATTTGGCTTCAAAGAATATCCATTTAGTAGCTGAGGTTTCTAAATCCAACCCTTATTTAAATGAAGCAATTACAGTTGTTTATAAGCTATATATTTCACCTAGTACAGGTGTAGATAAATGGGATAATATAGATATTCCGAGGTATAATGACTTCTGGAGTCAAGATATTGAAGTTAAAGAACTTAAACTTGAAAATGGCACTTATCAAGGAGAAGAATATAGATATGTTGTATTACGAAAAACAGTATTATATCCTCAAAAAACAGGAAAACTAAATATAGAGCCTTTGACTTTAAATGTATTTGTTAGCGTTCCTACAAGTCGAAGAGATATTTTTGGAAGTCGAATCCGTAAAACAGTTCAAAGAACTATTAGTGCAGGCAATCGAGAAATTAATGTAAAAGCATTACCAGAGGAAGGGAAGCCGCTAAATTATACAGGTGCAGTAGGAGACTTTAGTTTTAAAGTAACTACAAATAAGTCAGAATTAAAAGCAACTGAAGCGTTATTAGCTAAATTAGAAGTTACTGGGAAAGGGAACTTAAAGCTATTTAAATTACCAGGATTAAAGCTTCCAAGCAGTTTGGAAGTTTATGAGCCAGAACATAAAGAGAACGTGCGAACAAACCTTGGTGGGATGCAAGGTAATATATCTGATGCTTATACTATTGTACCATCAACACAAGGTAAGTATCCAATACCACCAGTTGAGTTTTCATATTTTGATTTAAAAACAAAAAAATATAAAACATTAACATCTAAAGAAATTGTGGTTAATGTTACCGAAGACTTATCAGGAAGTATAATAGCATCAAACGAACCTAATTCTTCACTACCTAATAAAAATAAACAACAAGTAACATCTACAAGTAATCAATTTGCATCTTTTAAAACAAAAACGAGCTTTATAGCTATACAGTCATCACAATTTTTTAAAACCAATTTGTTTTGGACTTTATTACTAACCCCATTTTTAGTAATTCCATTAGCAATTTTTATTGGTAAAAAGAAAGAAGAGAGAGATAATGATGTAGTTGGAAATAAAATGAGAAAAGCTAATAAATTAACTCGAAAATACTTAGGAGAAGCTAAAAAATCTTTAGGAAAGAAAGAAGCATTTTATAATGCGATGGAACGCGCACTTCATAACTATTTAAAGTATAAATTAAATATAGAAACAAGTGACCTAAGTAAAGACAAGATTGAAGATTTATTGGACAAAAGAAAAGTTAGTAGAGATACGATAACAGAATTTAATAGTTTGCTCCAAAGTTGTGAATTGGCTAGATACACACCATTTACTAATGTAGAAATGCAACAAGATTATGAAAAAGCTGCGAATGTAATTGCTACAATAGATAAACAAATGCGTTAATGTTTAAAAGTAAAAACAGATGAAGAAAATTATATATATTATTATTTTTTTATTTAGTGTTGTTACTATTGCACAAAATGATGCTTTATTTAATGTAGGTAATGATTTATATAACGAAGGAAAGTTTCAAGATGCTATAAAAAAATATGAAGCTGTTATAAAAACAGGAGAACATTCTGCAGAGCTTTACTTTAATATAGCCAATGCTTATTATAAACTCAATAATACAGCACAAAGTATTTATTATTACGAAAAGGCATTGTTGCTTTCGCCAAACGATGAGGATATTAAAAACAATTTAGCATTTGCAAGAAATATGACTATTGATGCTATTGAGGAAATCCCTGATATTGGGTTTTCTAAAACAATGAAAACTATTACTAATTCTTTTAGTTTTGATGGATGGGCAAAACTATCTGTTTTATTAGTACTCTTATTTGTAGTGTTTTTTTTAGGATATTATTTTTCATTTGAAACTGTGAGAAAACGCATTGCGTTTTTAAGTAGCGTTACTTCATTAGGGTTAATGCTAATAACGTTGTTTTTTGCATTTCAGAAATATAATTATGAACAAAAAAATAAACCAGCAATTGTATTTGCTCAAGAAAGTGAAATTAAAGCTGAACCAAATTTAAGAAGTGAAGAAAATTTTAAACTTCATGAAGGAACAAAAGTGCAAGTTTTAGAAAAATTTGATAACAATTGGTTTAAAATTAAAATTGCTGATGGTAAAACAGGTTGGATCCCTAGCGAGGATATCAGATTGCTAAATGCTTTTTAATGATTAATTAACAAAATTCTTTTTTTCAAATAATATATTTGCAATCTCATATTAATTTAATATGTTATCTAGAACCTTAATTGCTACGTTATTTATTGTTATACTTTTTGGAGTTATTACATTACCTACTGTAATGATCTTCTCTAAAAATAGCTGTGACGTATCTGTGTTTTTTGACTCAGAAGAAGAAGAAAAAACAGGTAAAGAATCAACAAAAGATATTGAAATTAAGGTATTTCAAATAAGTGATAACGAAATATATTTCACTAATTTTAATCAAGAATTGATATCTAGTGTATACTCAAACACATACAATTCAGTATATAAGCAAATTTTTTCTCCACCTCCGGAACAGAGCATATTATAATCATTTTATTTTTTAGATGGATTAGTCAAATTAAGCTAATTCGCAATTATTTTTAATCATTCTTATTTATTAAGAGTACAAAATTATTATTATATGTTTAAGCATTTAAAAAGTGACTTACCAGCTAGTATTGTTGTTTTTTTCGTAGCATTACCATTATGTTTGGGTATTGCATTAGCCAGTGGAGCTCCTTTATTCTCAGGACTTATAGCAGGAATTATAGGAGGAGTTTTAGTAGGAAGTTTAAGTGGCTCTAAAATTGGAGTTAGTGGCCCAGCAGCAGGATTAGCAGCTATAGTATTATCTGCTATAGCAACTTTAGGGGGGTATGAAAACTTTCTGTTAGCTGTTGTTTTAGGAGGAATTATTCAATTAATTTTTGGATTTCTAAAAGCAGGAATTATTGGATATTATTTTCCTTCATCTGTAATAAAAGGGATGCTTACAGGAATTGGAATTATAATTATTTTAAAACAAATCCCTCATTTCTTTGGGTATGATACTAGCCCTGAAGGTCATTTTACATTTTTTCAAACGGATAGTGAGGGTACTTTTACAGATATTTTCAAAACAATTAATTACATCAGCTTAGGTCCTACAATTATTGGCCTAATAAGCCTTTCTGTTCTTATCTTATGGGATCGTGTTCTTACGAAGAAGAGTAAGATATTTCAATTAATTCAAGGGCCTCTTGTTGCTGTAATTGCTGGAATTGTTTTTTTTGCTGTTACACAAGGGAATGAATCTCTAATTTTTAAAAATTCACAATTGGTAAGTGTTCCAGTACCTGAAGATGTCAATTCATTTTTTGGACAATTTACATTTCCAAATTTTGGAATGCTAACAAACCCTGATGTTTGGATTATAGCATTTACTATTGCCTTAGTAGCTAGTTTAGAAACATTATTATGTGTTGAAGCTACCGATAAATTAGATCCTAATAAAAATGTGACACCTACAAATAGAGAGTTACTAGCACAAGGTACAGGGAATATTATTTCAGGATTAATAGGAGGTTTACCAATTACACAAGTAATCGTACGAAGCTCTGCTAACATCCAATCAGGGGGTAGAAGTAAAATGTCAGCTATAATTCACGGTTTATTTTTACTAGTTTCTGTTATGTTGATCCCGCGTTTACTCAACAAAATTCCTTTATCAGTCTTAGCAGCTATACTATTAATTGTTGGATATAAATTAGCAAAACCAGCATTATTTAAGAAAATGGTTCAATTAGGCTGGAAACAATGGGTTCCATTTGTTGTTACTGTTGGAGGCATCGTATTTATTGATTTATTAAAAGGATTAGCATTAGGATTAGCTGTTGGAATCGTTGTGATTTTGATTAAAAGCTTCCAAAACTCTCACTTTTTACATATAGAAGATAAAAGTAATGGGAAACATAAAATAAAAATGACATTAGCAGAGGAGGTAACGTTTTTTAATAAGGGAGCTATCCTTAAAGAGTTAGATAGTTTACCAAGAGATACTTATTTAGAGTTAGATGTGAGAAAGACGCGATTTCTTGATAATGATATTATAGAGATTTTAGATGATTTTGCATTTAAAGCTAAAGAAAGACATATTGACATTAAGTTGATTTCTGAGCTTGGTATTGTTGAAAATCCTCCGAGTTATATAGAATTTTTTAAACTAAGACCTAAAACGACTTAGAAAGAAATTAATAACATAAATAAAAAAAGATGAAAAATAATAGATATAAGATACTAATCCTTTCAGATTTAAAAGAACAAACTGAAAATGTATTAAAAAGCGCCGTAAGTTTAGCTAAAACGATTGGTGGAGACATTTCCTTTTTTCATGTAAAAAAACCAACTGATATTGTTGAAAACGACAATCAGTTATCTGCTATGCGAACCATTAATAATGAATATAATGTCACTGACAAAAAAATTCAGAACCTATTAAATCCGGTTTCAGAAGAGTATGGATCAGATATAAGACCTGCATTTACTTTTGGAAATGTAAAAGAAGAGATAAATAAGTATATCGAGCAACAACAACCAGATATCATTGTATTAGGAAAGAGAAGGAAAAAATCACTTTCGTTTGCCGGAGATAATGTTACCCAATTTATTTTAAAAAAACACAAAGGTGTAGTTATGATTGTAGGTAATAAAGGGACATTAGAGCCAAATAAAGAAATATCATTAGGTGTGTTAAATGATATCGAACAATCTTTCAATATTGATTTTGTTGATGATTTAATTAGTAAATCTGAAGCACCATTAAAATCGTTTAAAATTGTTAGGAATTCAGATATTCCAAAAGCTACACCTGTTCCTATAGACAAAAAAACGGTAGAATATGTGTTTGAAAAAACAGATAACACAATGAAAAATCTATCTAACTATTTATTAAAGAACAATGTTAATTTATTATGTATAAATAGAGTGAAGAAAAATGCTGAAAATGAAGAAAATATCGCAAATTCTGATATCAATGATGTTATCAGTCAATTAGATATTTCACTTTTGGTATCAAAAGAATAAAACGTATATTATAAAAGTTTAATTAAAAAGAAATTAAAATATAAATGAAAGCACATACAAAAGAAACGCAAGCAGAGATCACTCCAAATAGTGCGCTTCAACTTCTAAAAGAAGGAAATCAAAGATTTGTTAACAATAAAAAAGCCAATAGAGATCTTAACGAACAAGTTGCCGATACTAGTGGAGGCCAATATCCTTTTGCCACTATTTTACATTGTATAGATTCAAGAGTCTCAGCTGAATTAATTTTTGATCAGGGAATCGGTGATGTATTCAGCGCTCGAATCGCAGGAAATTTTATCAACCAAGACATTTTAGGAAGTATGGAATTTGCTTGTAAATTGGCAGGCACAAAACTAGTATTAGTACTAGGACATACTGCTTGTGGAGCAGTTAAAGGCGCTTGCGATAATGCAGAATTAGGAAATTTAACAGCAATGTTAGAAAAGTTAAAACCAGCGGTAAACGCAGTAGCAGCACCTGAAGATCCAAGTTTAAGAAATTCTCAAAATATTGATTTTGTAAATGCAGTAGCAAAGAAAAATGTAGAATTATCTATTCAACGAATTTTAAATGAAAGTGAAGTTTTAGCTGAAATGCGAGCAAGCGGAGAAATTAAAATTGTAGGTGGAATGTATGATATTAAGACAGGTGAAGTAGCTTTTTATGAATAGCTTACTTTAGAAAGAAATTAATATGAACTAAAAAATAAACAAGTTTCATAAATCCTATACATCCTGGATAATGAAACTTGTTTTTATAATAAATAACTTAAACATTGAAACAAATGAAAGCATTAAATTTGGTGGTACTCCTAATAATATTAGTATTGCCATTTAATAAAGTTCAAGCTCAAGACAGTGATTTTGGTAATTGGTTGATTTATATTGGAAATAAGAAGCTAGAAAAAGGCTGGAATATTCATAATGAAGTTCAATACAGAAACTATAATGCTATTGGGGATTTAGAGCAGTTACTGTTAAGAGGTGGGTTAGGTTATAATCTTACAGAAAATAATAATAATGTTTTATTGGGATATGGTTATATTTTGTCTCGTAACTTTATTGGAAATACAGATGATACTGAAACAGTGAATGAACACCGTATTTTCCAGCAGTATACAACAAAACAAAATGTAGGAAGTGTTTCATTAAATCATCGTTATCGTTTTGAGCAACGTTTTATAGAGAGTGACTTTAGATTTCGATTTAGATATTTCTTATCACTTAATGTTCCTTTGGGTAAAAAGATTCTTGATGAAAATAATATAGATAAACGTAAAATTTATCTTTCAGCATATAATGAGATCTTTTTAAATGGGGATTCTGCAATATTCGACAGAAATCGTGTGTATGGAGGCTTAGGATATAAACTCAGTAAAAATGTAAGACTAGAGTTAGGCTATTTAAATCAATTCTTTGAAAGATCTGGGCGTGATCAACTTAATATTATAACATTCGTTACATTTTAATCACTTATAGTATAGTTCATAGGTGTTAATTATTCAATAAGAGACTTGTAAGATTTGAAAAAATAAAGCTATTTTAGAACAAAGTTTCTAAAAATAATCTTATGAAGAATTTATTTTCAAACCTAAGAGGCGATGCTTTTGGAGGAATTACCGCAGGAATAGTAGCTTTACCATTGGCATTAGCATTTGGAGTTGCTTCTGGTTTAGGGCCAACCGCAGGGTTATATGGTGCTATATTTATTAGTTTTTTTGCAGCTTTGTTCGGTGGTACAAATACACAAATATCTGGCCCGACAGCACCAATGACAGCTGTGAGTACGGTAGTTATTGCAGGAATTATTGCAGCTAATGATGGAGATATTAATAAAGCTCTACCAGCCATTTTAACCGTTTTTTTATTAGCAGGACTAATGCAAATTGGATTAGGAGCTATAGGTTTAGGAAAATACATTAGATATATACCTTACCCAGTGGTTTCAGGATTTATGACAGCGATAGGGGTTATTATTATCCTTACCCAGATACTCCCTTCGGTAGGCTATTATCCAAAAGAAGATTTAGAATTTGTTGAGCAATTCAAACCACAAGCCGAAGAAATAATTCTTGAAAATATTTTAAAAGAAGAGGCAGGAGAAGATATATTAGTTTTAGAAAATTTTGAAGAAACTATTATAAGAGCTGAAAAGATCACTCAGGATGATATTTTAAAAGAATCGCAAACACTTGCTGCTAAAGAAGCTTCAGGCGCATTAGGTGCAATTAAAGTTGTGTCAAGAGCACTGAAACACATTAATTGGTTAGAATTAATACTAGTGATAGGAACTATATTTATTATTTATGGTTTTAAGCGAATTACTAAAGCGATACCTAGTACTCTTGTAGCTTTATTAGTAATGTCTGGTATTGCTTATGGGTTTGGATTGGATTATCGTCCAATTGAAGAAATTCCAGGAGGCATTCCTGTTCCAAAATGGGAAATCTTTACAAGTTTTAAACTTAATAGCGTTAGCCCATATATATTTACAGCACTAACATTAGCGTTATTAGGAGCCATTGATTCTTTGTTGACAAGCGTTGTAGCCGATAATATGACGAAAACTAAGCATAAACCTAATAAAGAATTAGTAGGACAAGGTATAGGAAATAGTATTGCAGCTGTATTTGGAGGGATCCCTGGAGCTGGGGCTACCATCCGTACCGTAGTAAACATTAATTCAGGGGGGAAAACGAAACTTTCGGGAATGATTGCGGGGATTATGTTATTGATAATCTTTTTAGGATTAGGTCCAGTAGCATCAAAAATTCCAGCTGCTGTTTTAGCCGGAATATTAATTACAGTGGGTATAGGTGTAATGGATTATAAAGGACTAAAAGCTATACCTAGCCTACCTAGAGATATAAAATTAGGACCATTAAAATTAAGTTCTGAAGTATTAATAATGCTAACAGTATTATTATTATCTACATTTTGGAACTTAGTTTATGCTGTTGGTATAGGTTTAGTGATTGCATCTTTAATGTTTATGAAAAAAATTGGAGATTTAACTGCCGAACGTTCAGACGTTAAATCATTACTAAAAGAAAAAGCTTGGGCAGATGAAGCAAACTTTCCAGAGAGCTTAAAAGAGAAAGTTTTTATAAAACATATAAAAGGGCCATTATTTTTTGGATCAACAAGTAATTTTCAACAATTAGCGAATCAAATTCCAGAAACAGCAGCAAAAATTATTATTCGTATGGATCGGATGCAATATATAGATCAATCTGGACTCTATGCTTTAGAAGATGTTATGGTAGATTTGAAAAAAGCAGGAAAAAGTGTGTTGTTAGTAGATGTTCTTAAACAACCAAGGTATATGATGGAGCGTATTGATATTATTCCAGATTTAATTCCTAAAGAACATATTTTCGAAACTTTTGATGATTGTATAGAATGGGTAAAATCTAACCCAGGTGTTATGAAAGATAATTAAAGAAACTCATTTAATATAAGTTAACTTTTATGTTTCAGTTTTACTAGCAGTTTCTTTATCTTCTTTTCCTATATCTATAATAACAGGAAGTAAAGTAGGAGCTAGTGACTGAACGGGTTTATATAACACAGAACTTTCCATATCTTCATTTTCAATAAAAGGAATAGTTTTATTCATTTTATTGAAAATGATAAGTATAATACTTAAAATTAATGCAATTTTGGCAGCTCCAAACACTCCTCCTAATAACTTATTTATAACCCCAAGTGCTGCAAAATCTGCTAACTTGGTTAAGGCTTTCCCTGCCATTGCAATTGCTATTACAATAATTATAAACGTTACGGCAAACGCTATAATATTTATGTATTTCTCATCCCAATCTACACGATTTTCTAAAAGGGTAGCAGCAAAATTACTAAAATGAATTGCACCATAAACACCTCCAATTAATGCGACTAGAGAGGCAACTTCAACAAAAAAACCTTTCATTAACCCTCTAACAAGTCCGAATAAGATTAATGCCCCTAAAATGATATCTAAAACATTCATAATTCAAGATTTTAACAAATATATACAAATTAAACTCGCTTTTTTTGAGGCAAAATTACAAGAGATGGTTTGCTTTATTAACTTTGTATTTTCAAAATTATTATGGCAAGAGACGAACAATTAAAAGAAAGGTGGGAATTAATAGTGAATAAATTATCAAATCAGTTTGCAGATGGAGATACTTTAGATCTGGATGCAATTATATATTTAATAGGTGTTCAGGAGCTTGGTCAACTTAATCGTAAATTTAAAAAAGATGATAAAATTGGCCTAATGCATATTGCTATTTGTAAACTTTTAGAACCTTATGGTTATTATGAATTTGATTATTTTGATGATGACAGTTGGCCACATTACAAAATTAAAGCAGAATTACCACCTCTAAAAGCAGGAGAACAAAGTATTTTAATGAAAGAAGCTATTGTTAGTTATTTTCTTGAAACAAAATACATAAAATAATACTTAATCTTATTTTTATCTACTTTTTCCTGATTTAATATAAAACCTAGGAGAAACTTTTTATTAGGCTTTTACCCTACTCAAAAAAATAAAAGGATGCGACTATAATCCTTAACACAATTCTGACAAAAATCACTAAATTTGCCCATTATTTAGATACTGAGATAAATCTAGTATAAGAAAGCTATTATGATAGATAAGATTAAAGAACTCATACAAGAAGCAGAAACTTTTAATGCAAAAACTAAAGATGAGGTTGAGGCATTTCGCATTAAATATTTAGGAAAAAAAGGTTTATTAAACGATTTTTTTGCAGAGTTTAAAAATGTAGCAAATGACCAGAAAAAAGAGTTTGGTAAAGCAATAAATACTTTAAAAATGACTGCTCAAAATAAAGTAAATACTTTAAAAGAAGAATTGGATGGTGAAGAAGAAGTTAAAGGTGTTTACGGCGATTTATCAAGACCAGGAGATCCTATTATAATAGGGGCACGCCACCCCATTTCTCTTGTGAAAAATCAAATTATAGATATTTTTTCTCGTATTGGTTTTAATGTAAGTGAAGGCCCCGAGATTGAAGATGACTGGCATAATTTCACAGCATTAAACTTACCAGAATATCACCCTGCTCGTGATATGCAGGATACTTTTTTTATTCAAACAGACCCAGATATTTTATTGCGTACACATACTAGTTCTGTACAAGTACGTTATATGGAAAATAACAAACCACCTATACGTACCATATCACCTGGGCGCGTGTATCGTAATGAAGCAATTTCGGCACGATCACATTGTTTTTTCCATCAGGTAGAAGGTTTATATATTGACAAAGGTGTGAGTTTTGCAGATTTAAAACAAACTCTGCAATACTTTACTACAGAGATGTTTGGAAAATCTAAAATTAGATTACGTCCATCATATTTTCCGTTTACAGAGCCAAGTGCTGAGGTTGATGTGTATTGGGGATTAGAAACTGAAACAGATTATAAAATGACCAAAGGCACTGGTTGGTTAGAAATAATGGGTTGTGGTATGGTAGATCCTAATGTGTTAGAAAATTGTGGTATTGACTCTAAAGAATACTCAGGCTTTGCGTTTGGTATGGGGATAGATCGTATTGCATTATTATTACACCAAACCAGTGATATTCGTTTATTAAGTGAAAATGATGTGCGCTTTTTAGAGCAATTTAAATCTGTGTTATAACTTTTACTATTTATATCAAAAAAGCCTTTATTATACTAGTAATAAAGGCTTTTTTAATTAAGATAAAATAATTATTTTTTCAATTCTTCTCGAGGTAATTTTTCATCGCGTTGTGCTGTATTATATACAAAGGATGCAATAATAGTAGCCATTTGCTTTAAATCGTCAATCACTAAACGTTCATAAGTGTCCATATTAGTATGATGTGTTTTAGACCAGTACTCGATAGGATCTTGTATAAACTGAAAACCTGGAATACCAATAGCATCAAACCCTAAGTGATCTGTACCACCTGTATTTCTTGTTGTTATGGTTGTATTATCTATAATATCATCAAATGATTCAAACCATTTAAAGAAAATAGGTTTTACAGCTTCATTTCCTTGAGTGTAGACACCTCTTATACGACCAGTTCCATTATCAATATTATAATATGCAGAAATTTTACTATGTTCTGGCTTTAATTCTAAAGTTTGAGCATCTCCAAAATGATTTTTCACATAATTACGAGATCCGTGAATACCTTGTTCTTCACCACCCCAAAGCGCAATACGAACAGTTCGTTTTGGTTTTAATCCTGTAGCCTGTAAGATGCGTACAGCTTCCATCATTACAATACAACCAGCTGCATTATCAGTAGCACCAGTACCACCATGCCAAGAATCTAAATGTCCACCTAACATTACAACTTCCTCTTTTAGATTAGGATCACTACCTTCAATTTCGGCAATTACATTATAACCTTTATAATCGTCTGTTTTAAAAGAAGCTTTAATTTCGGCCTCTAATTCTACTTCAACACCATTTTCCGCTAAACGCGCCATTAAATTAATATGTTCTGGAGCCATTTCAAATTCACTTATACCTTTTGGAGCATCTTTAGCATAATCTCTAGGACTACTTGTAAATAATGTACCGTGTCGTCCGTTAACTCCATTAATAACTAAAGCAACACCTTCTTCTTTTAAGAAAGGTGTTATTTTTCGACGAAGAGCAAATCGAGCCCTAAATTCAGCAATTTGTTCTGGTGTAAATCGACTTCCACTATTATTGTTTGGAGGTCCTACTAAATCATTTAATTCTTCTTCAGTATAGCGTAGTGCATCAGCTTCAAAAGTTGGTCCTTGATTGTTAGTAGATTTAATAGCGACAATAGCACCGCTTAACTTACCTTTGTATTTTTCAAAATCTTCTTCATTTTTAATATCTAAGAATACAATTTTCCCAGAAACCTCGCCATTAGTACTTTCAGTCCAAGCTTTTGGTACAGCTATAAATGGCATATAGTAAGGTTTAGTCATTGCAACATAACTTTTCTGCAATTCCCAACCACGACCAAACTCACCCCAAGGCTCAGTTTTAGAATTTGTTAACCCCCAATCAGATAATTGCTTTACAGCATAATTAGCAGCACGTTCATAGCCTATAGAATTCGTTAAGCGCGGGCCTGATTTATCTATAAGATTAAATGCAATTTCTTCAACTTTCGAATTATTGAGACCTTCATTTTTAATTTTTTCAATAGCATTTGCATCAAATTCTTCTTGAGACAAACTAATAGTAGCAATTAACAGAGTTGGAATTAATAAAAAAAGACGTTTCATTAGTATGTGTTTTAGTTTTGAATAGCACCCAAGTTAATAGATTTCATTAAGAGAATCAAATGTTTAACAATAGCTTATAAATTGTTAGTTTTGCGCTTTAATTAACTTAAAGATTTTCAATATATCAGAAAATATTATGAAGAAAGATATTAATATACCAAAAGTAGAAGATGTTTACTTTGCTGTAGTTAACGAGTTTAACGAAATATATAAAACACAAGATTGGAATGCTTACATTATTAATAATAAAGAAGTTGATTTGGAAATGGTGCTTATTGTCTCTGGAGGCTATAATGAAGATAAAATAACTACTACAATGCGTCGAAAATTAGAAAAACTTCCAAAAAAAAGTTATGCCAAAGTAGAATTGATGCAAGAAGATGTATTTAAATTAAATAATACTTTTAAAGTAACATTTTTTGAAAACAATACTATGTTTGAGAAGACATATTTATTTAAAAAAAATACAATTAATTTAAATGCGTTACAACCAATTCCTTTAATGGAGGCTAGAGGAGTCTTGGTGAAGTAAATATGTTAATCTAACTTATCAGTCAGTTTTTTAAATACTTTCTTGGGGTTTTTGCCTTCATAAAGTATATCATAAACAGCATTTATTATAGGTAGGCGCGTTTTTTTAATGTTTTTTTTATTTAATAAAAAAGCACTTTTTGTTGCATAATAGCCTTCGGCAACCATATTCATTTCAAACATTGCCGATTTTACAGTATATCCTTTACCAAGCATATTACCAAACATACGATTGCGGGAGAATACAGAATAACCAGTTACTAATAAATCACCTAAATAAGCAGAATTATTAATGTTTCGTTTCATTTTGTGCATTTTTTTAATAAAACGTTTCATTTCACGTATGGCATTACTCATTAAAACACTCTGAAAATTATCTCCATACCCTAATCCGTGAGCAATACCTGCAGCAATAGCATAAATATTTTTTAACATTACAGCATACTCAGTTCCGATAATGTCATCGCTAATTTTAGTTTTTATATAATTGCTAGAAAATTGATTAGCAATTTCTTTTGCTTTAGATGCATCTGAACAGGAAATAGTTAGGTATGATAAACGTTCTAAAGCAACTTCTTCTGCATGGCAAGGCCCTGCGATGACTCCGATATTATTAAAAGGAATTTTATAATACTCATTAAAATGCTCTCCTACTAATAAACCACTTTCGGGAATAATCCCTTTTACAGCAGAAACAATAATTTTATTACTAATATCAATCTGTAATTTTTCTAATTCGGAATGTATAAAAGCTGAAGGGATTACAAAAATTAAAACATCCGCATAATCTGCAATCTCATTGATGTCATTACTTAATTTTAATTGCTCCAAATGAAACTCTACAGAACTTAGATAACTAGGATTATGCTGCTCTTTTAAAAGATGCTCTTTGGTTTGAACACTTCTCATATACCACCCTACTTCATTCAAATTTTCACAAAGCATTTTTACAATAGCGGTAGCCCAACTTCCACTTCCAAAAACAGCGTATTTTAACTCTGAAGCCATAAAGAATCTATGATTTTATGATTTCAAAAGTACATAAAATATCATATTTAGAGTATACTCTGATTATAAGTACATTATATTTTATTTCTAGGAAAAATTTTAAACATGTAATCTAAAAACTTTAACTTTAGATTATGACTTCTACTACAATGTACATTTAATGTGAAGCGTTTATGTATAGAATGAAAAATGTTAGAGATAACAAAAGAAACTAAAATTTTGGTTGGTTATTTTAGTTTATAAACTGCTTATAGAATTTTCTTTAAGCAGTTTTCTTTTTTGAAAAAATTACGATTTATAAAAATTCATTTCATCCAAATATTGCCATGTGTTTTCAGGGATTAATGGCTTAATGTTTTTACCTTCTTTTATAGCTTTACGAATAAATGTAGAAGAAATTTCCATGATTGGAGCATCTGTAAAATGGATGTTTTGATGTGTTTTTAATGTTGATTCTTCTGTATTTTTTGAAATTCTAGGATATACATAAATATGATGATTCTCTAAAATGATTTCATAATTTTTCCATTTATGGAAGCTATTTAAATTATCTTCTCCCATAATTAAACTAAATTCATTTTTAGGATATTTTTCTTGTATATAAGCTAGTGTATTTATAGTATAGTTAGGGCGAGGGAGCTTAAATTCAATATTGTTGGGTTTTAGTTTTGTATACTCTTTAGTAGCTAAGTGTACCATTTCTAAGCGCTGAAAATCGTCGAGTAATGTTTGCTTCTTTTTAAAAGGACTACGAGGAGTTACTACAAACCATACTTGATCCAGATCGCTAAACTCTACAATGTGATTGGCAATTGCTAAATGTCCAACGTGAATAGGGTTAAATGTGCCAAAATAAAGACCTACTTTCATTTATTTATTGTTTCACAAAATTACCAACAATAGTTTTGGCTTCATGCAATGCATTTTCTAAATTATCATTCTCAATAATGACATCAAAAAGAGGAGCTGTAGCTAATTCTGCAGATGCTTTAGCAACTCGCATATTAATTTTATCTTCACTCTCAGTTTGTCGTTTTTTTAAACGAATTTTAAGCTCATCTATACTTGGAGGTTTTACAAAAATAGAAATAGTTTGCTTAGGAAATTTACGTTTTATACGTAAACCACCAGATACATCTATATCAAAAATAACATGTTTGCCTTTTGCCCAAATACGTTCGACCTCAGTTTTTAAAGTACCATAAAAATTATCACGATATACTTCTTCCCATTCTAAAAATTCATCATTTTTAATCTTATGCTTAAAATCTGATAAGGATAAAAAATAATAATCTTTATTATGTTCTTCTTTACCTCTTTTTTTACGAGATGTAGCAGATATAGAAAATTCTAAATTTAAATCGTCTTGTTTTAATAAATGCCGAACAATTGTAGTCTTTCCAGAACCAGAAGGTGCAGAAAATACTATAAGTTTACCGTTATTCATTTAGAGCACATTTAAAAGTTGTTCTTTAATTTTTTCGAGTTCATCTTTCATTTGTACAACTAATTTTTGCATTGGTGCATAATTAGATTTAGATCCAATAGTATTAATTTCTCTACCAATTTCCTGGCCTATAAATCCTAATTTTTTACCATTTGAATCTTTAGAATTAAGCGTTTTTATAAAATATTCTAAATGATTTTTTAATCTTACTTTTTCTTCAGTGATGTCAAATTTTTCGATGTAATAAACCAGTTCTTGTTCAAAGCGATTCTCATCTACTTTTTCTTTTATTTCTGAGATTCCTTTCTGTAAACGTTCGCGAACTCCATCAATACGATCAGGATCCATTATAATTACTTCTTCTAGAAGAGAACCAATTGTTTTTACACGTTCTATAAAATCAATTTCTAATACTTTGCCTTCTTCTGTTCTATATTCATTTATTTTAATTAAAGTGTTATGTATTTCAGATTCAATGGATTTCCATTCGTCTTCATCAATTTCATCACGCTCGGTATTTAATGCATCTGGCATTTTTACAGCCATATGTAAAAGTTCCATAGCATCACCATTAACAATACTTTTTAGTTGCTCCATATAGGCTTTAATAACTGGTTGGTTAACTTGAGTAGAAGTTTCTTCGCCAGTAGTTTCAAGGTATAAAGAGAAATCTACTTTTCCGCGTTCTAATTGAGAGGCAATTAGTTTTCGTATAAATAATTCTTTTTCTCTATAAACAGAAGGCATTCGAGCATTCAAATCAAGGTTTTTACTATTAAGTGATTTTATTTCGATCGAAATTTTTTTAGAAGGAAGCTGTAATATAGACTTCCCATAACCCGTCATTGATTGTATCATTCTTAAAAATTAAAGTTGCACAAAGATAATAAAAGCCACTAAAGTACTTATGCACTTACCTTGGCTTTTGGTTTTTTAGTTACTAAATATACACCTGTAAAAATTAAAACAGCAGAACCTATTTTAATAAAGTTAAGTGTGTCACTTCCAGAAGTAATGGCAAAAACAATCCCAATAAGAGGCTGCATATATATAAAAACAGCAAGTGTAGATGCTTTTAATTCACGTAAAGCAAAAATATTAAGTAAATAAGTTAAAAAAGTTGTACCGATTACCACAAAAGATAATTTCCAAATTGCTTCAAAAGGCAATGATCTCCATTGTACTTCTAAAAACTCATTTGCAGTCACTGGCAAATTGATGAAAATTGCAATAAAAAATAACCATTTCATTAAAGTAAATGGATGGTATTTTGCAGTTAGTGGCTTTACAATAATTAAATAAACCCCATATATTATAGCGTTAATAATAAACATGGTATTTCCTAATAAAATATTAGGTGCATCATTTCTTATTTCTGTATTATATAATATTAAAGATAACGCTCCTGAAAGCCCTAAAGCTATCCCTAAATATTTTATAAGTGTAATTCTCTCTTTAATAGCAATTGCAGACATTAAAAACACTAAAATCGGAGATAACGTAATAATGATAGAGCTGTTTATAGGAGTAGATAAACTTAATCCTTTAAAAAACATTAACATATTAATACTCATACCTGTTATAACACAAAAAAAGATACGTTTCCAATCCTTTTTATCAATACGCTCCTTTGGCCCCCAAATACTAATAATCCAAAATAAAATAGAAGCTCCTAAAACTCTTAAAAGAATAAGTCCATAAGGTTTTATGTAAATAGGCATTAAACCTTTAGCAACAGTGTGATTTATACCATAAATAGCGGTTGCTCCAAATGCAGCAAGCATGGCAAGCAATCTTTTATCCATTAATAAAAGCTTTGGCAGCTTGAACAACCTTAGCCGAGTTTCCTATAAAAATAGTATTCTCAGAAATAATTACTGGACGTTTTAAAAAAGTATAATGTTCTAAAATATAATGTTTAAAATCTTTCTCTTGAAAATTCTGATCTTTTAACCCCATTTCTTTATAAAGCTTAGCACGTTTACTAAATAAAACTTCATAACTACCTGAGAGTAAATGCATTTCTTCTAACTGCTTTACAGTAATACTTTCTTCTTTAATATCCTGTAAGATAAAATCAGAGCTTGGAGCGATTTCTTTTAAAATACGCATGCATGTATTACAGGTTTTGAGATAATATATTTTTTTCATAATGAATCAAAAGTTTGCAGTGCAAAGAAAATGAATTCAACAGAAAATAAGTACTTTTAACAAAAAAATAGGATGGATTATATTTTTGATATTTGTTTAAAAAATAGAGCGATTTTAAGCGCTTATTTAGAAGATTTATCACTTGAAGAATTAAATAAAGTCCCAAAAGGATTCAATAATAATGTATTTTGGAATATTGCTCATGTCGTAGTAACTCAGGAGCTTTTAGTTTATACCTTATCTAATTTAGAAGGAAATATAAATAAACAATTAATTGAAAAATACAGAAAAGGAACTAAAACAGAAGAAAATGTAACTCAAATTGAAGTTGATGAAATAAAAAGGTTATTGTTTTCTACTATTGAAAAAACAAAAGAAGATTATAACAATCATGTCTTTAAAACTTATAATGAATATACTGTATCAACTAAAGGTGTTTTGAGAAATGTTGAAGATGCCTTACATTTCAATAATTTTCACGAGGGTATACATTTAGGATATATTTTAGCTTTAAAAAAATCAATTTAACATGGAATATTTTTCTGTAATTTCTGTATTAATTGCTCTATCTGCTATTTTTGGGTACATTAATGTTAGATTTTTAAAACTACCAATTACCATAGGTCTTATGGTAATAACTTTAGTATTTACAATAATTATTGTTGCAATAGGGCAATTTGATAATACCTTATTCTTAACAGAAAAAGCATTTATTTCTCAGATAGATTTTAAGACAGTTCTATTAGATATAATGCTAAGTTTTTTGCTTTTTGCAGGAGCACTACACACTAATTTTGCACAATTAAAAATACAACGTTGGCCTGTTTTTGTGTTTGCAACTTTAGGAGTATTGGTTTCTACATTCTTAGTAGGAATAATAATGTTTTACATACTTCAATTTATAGGATTACAAGTAGATTTTATTTACTGTTTACTTTTTGGAGCATTAATTTCTCCGACAGACCCTATTGCAGTTTTGGGTATTTTGAAAAAAGCAGGAGCACCTAAAAAGTTGGAAACAAAAATTGTTGGAGAATCCTTATTTAACGATGGTGTTGGTGTAGTTGTTTTTTTAACAATTTTAAAAATTGCATCCTCAACTACTGGAAGCTTTGAGATTATAGAAATTGTAGAGTTATTTGGTCTAGAAGTTATCGGAGGTGTTATATTAGGAATGATTTTGGGATGGATTACCTATAGAATGATGAAATCTATCGATAATTATGAAATAGAAGTTATTATTACTGTTGCAGCTGTTATGGGAGGTACCGTAATTGCTCATAAATTCTGTTTGTCTGCACCTTTAGCAATGGTTACTGCTGGGTTAATTGTTGGTAATGATACCGTTAGAAATGCAGTGATGTCTGAAATTACAGAAACTTATGTCGATAAATTTTGGGAGCTTATAGATGTGCTTTTAAACACAATTTTATTTGTGATGATAGGAATGGAAATGTTAGTTCTAACCTTTGAAGGAAAATATATTCTAGCTGGATTGCTTGCGGTGCCAATTGTACTTCTATCGAGATATATTTCTTTATGGGCGCCAATAAAAATGTTTTCTAAAAAATTAGAATTTGTGCCTAACACTAATTTAATTATGACTTGGGGAGGTTTACGCGGAGGCATTTCTATTGCATTAGCACTAAGTTTAACTTCTGAAATGCATAAAGAATTATTTCTAGTAATTACTTATATTATTGTAGTGTTTTCAATTATAGGGCAAGGCTTAACTGTAGGACCAATAGTAAAACGATTAACAAAAAGTAAAAGCTAATTTATTTTTAAATAAGATTGTACTTCGTCAAACGGAATTGTAAATTCTGTTGGACCATCAGTATATGAAGCAATTTCATAAACATTATAAAATAATAATATGCCTTCATCATTAAACCCTATGTTTTCTGGGAGAAGAAAATTTTGACCAAAAAAGTAATCTTCAAAACTTTTATCATTAGTAATTCCAAACTTTTTCTCAAAATATGTTTTTGCCAAAGTTTTAAAGCCGTTGATATCTTCAATGAACTCTTCAAAAGATAATAAATTACCACTTTCTGGATCGAAATTTAAAAAAGTAACATTTAAACTTCCGTGAGCACCACCAGTATTTAAATAACTTGTAATAGGAATACTAATTATTTCTGAAGATTGATAAGTTATTTCTCCATCAAAAATGGCTTCCCATATTAATTCGGAATCTTCAAAATTGGCTTTAAAAGATGAATATTCGTTATTGAAAACTTCTATTGCTGTTTCAAGCTTTAAATTTTCTATATAATCTTCAACATAATTAAGTGTATTAGCAATATGATTTTGAATTTTAGAGTTCAGCATACTTGCATTTTCAGTATTCCCTTCGGCTTTAGGAATATTTATTTCAATCATAGCAAGATCATTATATTTTAATTCAATTTCAGAAAATGTTATGGGAACTTCTTTTTTACACGAAAAAACGGTTAATGAGATAACTATTAAAAATATTTTTTTTTTCATAAGTGTAAATATTTGAAGTATTTTATACTAAAGGTATTGTATAGATTTGACTAGAACGAATTAAAAACTAAATTTGTTGCAAATAATTTTGAAAGTTGAAATTTAATACAAAAACAATACACGGAGGACAGCAACACGATTTAGCTTATGGAGCAGTAATGCCCCCAATTTATCAAACCTCTACATATGCACAGAGCACTCCAGGAGATCATAAAGGATACGAGTATTCACGCACACATAATCCAACTAGAAATGCTTTAGAAAATGCATTTGCAAGTATTGAAAATGGAAAATATGGCTTAGCTTTTGGTTCTGGCCTTGCTGCGATAGATGCTGTTGTAAAATTATTAAAACCAGGTGATGAGGTGATATCTACTAGCGATTTATATGGCGGAACTTATCGCTTGTTTACTAAAATATTTGAAGATTTTGGAATTAAATTTCATTTTATAGGAATGGAAAATTCTAAAAATATAGAACAATATATTAATGATAATACAAAGTTAGTTTGGGTAGAAACACCAACTAACCCAATGCTTAATATTATTGATATTAAAAGCGTAGCAGAAATCACTAAAAAACATAATGTTTTATTAGCAGTTGATAATACATTTGCAACACCTTATTTACAGCGTCCTTTGGATTTAGGTGCAGACATTGTAATGCATTCAGCTACAAAGTACATAAGTGGTCATAGCGATGTAGTTATGGGAGGACTTATTGTTAAAGACGATGCTTTAGCAAAGAAACTATACTTCATACAAAATGCTAGTGGAGCTATTTGTGGCCCTCAAGACAGTTTTTTAGTATTAAGAGGTATAAAAACGTTACATGTTAGAATGCAAAGACATTGTGAAAACGGTAAAGCTGTTGCAGAATATTTAGCAAATCATCCAAAAATTGAAAACGTATACTGGCCTGGTTTTAAATCACACCCTAATCATAATGTAGCAAAAATGCAAATGGATGATTTTGGTGGAATGTTATCATTTACTTCAAAAAATAATGATTACAATGCTGCTATAAAAATTGTAGAGAAATTAAAAATATTTACACTTGCAGAATCTTTAGGAGGCGTAGAATCACTTTCTGGACATCCAGCGAGTATGACACATGCAAGTATTCCGAGAGAAGAACGCGAAAAAATTGGTGTTGTAGATTCTCTTATTAGATTAAGTGTTGGTATTGAGGATATTGATGATTTAATTTTAGATTTAGAACAAGCTCTAATCTAAGTAATAGATATAACCAAAGTTAAGCCATACAAGCCAATCATTAAATTTATTAGATGGTAATTGATGGTCTAAACCATCTATATCATCTCTAAAAAATACTTGCCACCTTAAATCTACAAGTAAATCTGATAAAGGGCTAATTTTATAACGTGCACCAATACTAGATACTGCAGAAAAAGTTCCTCCAGATTGTGCATTTACAGACCCAGGGTCCCAAGGCAAATAAAAATTATCAGGATTATTTATATCTCCATCCCCAAAAGAAGTACTTACTTG
The DNA here is from genome assembly GCA_003443635.1 of Flavobacteriaceae bacterium. Lineage (NCBI taxonomy): Bacteria > Pseudomonadati > Bacteroidota > Flavobacteriia > Flavobacteriales > Flavobacteriaceae > Flavobacteriaceae bacterium. The sequence continues at coordinate 540,657 of CP031964.1, forward strand.
AGGGTTAAATAAAGTATAATGAACACCTAGACTTATATAAGGAGCAAGGCGATAAGCAAAACCTTGAAAGGAACGAATACTTCTAGGAAACCATTCTATTTGAGTACCAATATCAAAGTTTTGAGCGACTCCTTCTTGTGCTCTAAGTCTATCGGCATCTAATGAAGTTTGACTAGGATCTACAAATTCTCCTAAGTGTTCTAATTTAGTCCTATTCCAAGAAATTTCATTGCGTAGTTTAAAATGATCATTAAAATAAGTATCGGTGGTATAACAGTTACAATCAGCTCGATATGCAAAATTGATATAATGCACTATTCCAATGCCAATACCAGAATTTCCAAAATTTACACCAGCATCATTTCGAGCACCGTAATCAGATCTAAATTCTAATGGACCAGCTACAATACCTATCTCATGAGAAAAGCCTAACTGCGCAAAAGCTACTTTTATTCCTAAAAAAAAGAATAAAGTTAGAATAAATCGTTTTAAGTTAAGCATAATGTATGATTAATGTTTAGGGTCATTATTTTGAACAAATATATAAAAATACGATAAACAAACAAAAAATACCGACGAAATGCATTTATAGTTATAATATATAAACGAAGAAAAGGATAAAATGTTTTAAATCTTCTGTTGTGAAAATAGAAAAAAAACGACAACTATCTTTAAATGATGACGTATATTTGTTGTCAAAATTTTTAACAAAAAATAATTACTTTAAAATAAGTATAAATGGAAAACAAAATTAATGCCTTTTTAGATCTTGTAAAGAAACGAAATGGCAATGAACCAGAATTTATGCAAGCTGTTCACGAAGTGGCAGAAACAGTAATCCCTTTTATTGAAAAAACACCTAAGTACCAAGGTAAAATGTTGTTAGAAAGAATGGTTGAGCCAGAGCGCACAATTATTTTTAGAGTACCTTGGACAGATGATCAAGGAAATACTCAAGTTAATAGAGGGTTTAGAGTAGAATTTAACTCTGCTATAGGGCCGTATAAAGGAGGGCTACGTTTTCATCCTAGTGTAAATTTAAGTATCCTTAAATTTTTAGGATTTGAACAGGTATTTAAAAACTCGTTAACAACCCTTCCAATGGGTGGAGGAAAAGGAGGATCTGATTTTGATCCTAAAGGAAAATCAGATAATGAAGTAATGCGTTTTTGTCAATCATTTATGACAGAATTATCACGACATATAGGACCTAATACAGATGTTCCTGCAGGAGATATAGGTGTAGGAGGTCGCGAGATAGGATACTTATTTGGACAATATAAAAGAATTAAAAATGAATTTACTGGAATACTAACTGGTAAAGGAATGACTTATGGAGGATCTTTAATCAGACCAGAAGCAACAGGATATGGTGCAGTTTATTTTGCACAGAATATGTTAGAAACTAAAGGGGATTCTTTTAATGGAAAAACAGTTGTAGTTTCTGGGTCAGGAAATGTAGCACAGTATGCAACACAAAAAGCGACAGAGCTAGGAGCTAAAGTTGTAACACTTTCAGATTCTTCTGGGTATATTTATGATGAAGCTGGCATTGATGCTGATAAATTGGCTTTTGTAATGGAGCTTAAAAACGAAAAAAGAGGAAGGATTAGTGAATATGTAGCACAGTATCCTTCAGCTACGTTTCATGCAGGAGAAAGACCTTGGTCGATTAATTGTGATATTGCTTTACCATGTGCAACTCAAAATGAATTAAATGAAACAGAAGCTCAATCACTAATTGCGAATAATGTAATTGCTGTTGCAGAAGGAGCTAATATGCCTACTACTCCCGAAGCAATTGAAGCATTTCAAAAAGCAAAGATATTATTTTCGCCAGGTAAAGCATCAAATGCAGGTGGAGTTGCAACTTCAGGTTTAGAAATGAGTCAAAATTCATTACGTTTAAATTGGACTAGAGAAGAAGTAGATTCTAAATTAAATAGAATAATGGATGATATTCACGCATCTTGTGTAGAATATGGAAGAGAAGACGATGGATATATAAACTATGTTAGAGGAGCAAATATAGCAGGTTTTGTTAAAGTTGCAGATGCAATGTTAGAGCAAGGAATCGTATAATAATTGCGATAAAACAATAGTAATATAAAAAGCTTTCAAGTTTAACTTGAAAGCTTTTTATATATACAATAATATTATATTATTAATAATTGTCGTTAGTTATAAATATATTTGAATACTGTATTAAATTTAATGAAACACAAGCTTATAATTATATTACTTTTCTTCTCGATTACTAGTAATGCTCAAGATTTTTCTGCATTATGGAAAGGGCATTTTTCGTATTTAAATGTTGTGGATGTAGTTGAAGGAAATAATAAAATATATGTAGCTTCAGAAAATGCAGTATTTTCATATGATACAGAAACATTTCAAATAGAGGAGGTTTCTACTATAGAAGGACTTTCGGGAGAATTTATTTCAACATTACATTATAGTGAAACTTTTGAACAACTTATAATAGGATATCAAAACGGATTGATAGAAATTTATCTTGAAAGAACAAACGATGTTTTAACTGTTGTTGATATTTTAGAAGAGCAAGCTGTTCCCCCTAATAGAAAAAGAATAAATCATTTTAACGAATATAATGGAAGCATTTTTATTGCTACAGATTATGGTATTTCGGAATATGATTTAGAACGTTTAGAATTTTTAGATTCTTTTTTTATTGGAGATGGAGGAGGTCAAATTATCGTAACTCAAACAGCTATTTTTGAAGATCGCATTTATGCATCTTGTATGAGTAATAGTGGAATTAGAAGCGCATTAGTCGCAAGTAATAATTTGATAGACTTTCAGCAATGGACACAAATTAACGGAGGCAATTTTTTAGGAATAGAAACTGTTGGAAGTAATTTATATACTATTGCAACAAACAGAGTTATTTCTGATATAAGCACTACAAATGTATTTACCCAATTATTTACTTATAATAATAATCCAATTGACATAAAATCGGAAAACAATAATCTTATAATTACAACAAGAAGTGAAGTATTTGTTTATGATAGCGATTTTAACATTCTTGCTACTGCAACACCAACTTCAGAGTTTAATACACAATTTACATCTGCGACAACCTCAAATGAAGAAATTTATATAGGAACAGCAGAGTTTGGCGCTTTAAGATCAACGATTTTCAGCCCATTAATATATACGGAAATACATCCTAATGGTCCATTACGAAATGATACCTTTTCTGTACAATCTGGAGGTTCAAATACATGGGTTACCTATGGAGATTATGATATATTTTTTAATCCATCTCCACTTCGTGAATTTGGATTTAGCCACTTAAATCAAGAAGTATGGAATAATATTCCTTTTGAAGATACTTTTGATTCAAGGAATTTAAATGCTATTTCTGTAAACCCAGAAAATCCTAGTCAAATATTTATAAGCTCTTTTCAAGATGGAATTTTAGAAGTTAATAATGGTATTCCAACTCAACGATTAGATGAAACTAATAGCGGATTAGAATCATTAATGCTTCCAGGCAATCCTAATTTTAGAAGTTTAAGAGTTTCAGGAACGACATTTGATAATCAAGGTTTTTTATGGTCTGTTACATCATTAATAAGTAGTCCTTTAAAATATTTTAATCAAGATACCAATACGTGGAGGAGTTTTGATTTTACACCAATAATTCAAGATCCAATAAGTGATGAATTAGGATTTAGTGATTTAGTAATAGATAATAGTGGTACTAAATTTATAGGAAGCTTTAGATCTGGAGTAATTGGATTTAATGAAAATGGAAATGATCTCAAAAATATATTTGACGAAGATACTGCAAACTTACCGTCTCCCTCTATAGAAGCATTAGCTGTAGATAATAGAAATCAACTCTGGATAGGAACAAGACAAGGTTTGCGTGTTTTGTTTAACACATCAAGTTTTTTCACAGAAGAAAATATAAGAACAGAAGCAATTGTAATATTAGATGACGGCATACCAAGAGAATTATTAGAAGAACAATTTATATCAGATATAAAAGTGGACGGTTCTAATAATAAATGGATAGCTACAGTTGGAGCAGGAGTGTTTTTATTTAGTCCAGATGGACAAGAGACTTTATTTCATTTTAACGTAGATAACTCACCATTACCTTCTAATAATGTAAATGATATAGCAATAGATTCAGATAATGGAGTTGTATATTTTGCAACACAAAGGGGATTAGTATCATTCGAAGCTGGTGGTTCAAATCCTGTAAATAACTTATCTGAGGCATTTATATATCCTAATCCAGTTAGACCAAACTTTGACCTTAATCAAAGAAGAATTACGATTAAAGATATAAGCGAAAATGTAAATATAAAAATCACAGATATTGAAGGAAATTTAGTTGCAGAAGCAGAATCTAGAACTAATTCAAGATTTAGAGGGTTTAATTTAGAAATAGATGGGGGAACCGCCTTATGGAATGGTAAAAATTTAGCAAATAACACCGTAAGATCTGGTGTATACTTAATTCTTTTATCTGACTTAGATACCTTTGAAACTAAGGTTTTAAAACTATTGATTATTCGCTAATGATAGAGTCATCAAAAGTCATTGTATTATCTAAAATTCGATTTAAAGATCATGATTTAATAGTAAAATGTTTTACTAAAGCTTTTGGAGTTAAAAGCTATCTTTTAAAGGGAATATTAAAATCTAAAAAAGGAAAATTTAAAGCAGCATATTTTCAACCGTTAACATTATTAGATGTCGATGCAGAGTATAAAAATAATAGAACATTACATTATTTAAAAGATGTAAAACTAAAGTATCACTATTCTACAATTCATACAAATATTATAAAGAGTTCTATTGCAATGTTTCTTTCAGAATTATTAAATTCTATTTTAATTGAAGAAGAGAAAAATGAGCCCTTATATAATTTTATTGAGACCTCTTTAATTTGGTTTGATGAAAATGAAACATATAACAATTTTCATTTTGTATTTTTAATAGAACTTACTAAATATTTAGGGTTTTATCCTGAAACTCCAAGAAACTCTACATCATATTTTAATTTAGAGGATGGTAGATTTCATAATAAAGAAATTAGCAATTATTGTATCACTGGAAAGCATTTAACAATATTAAAACAGATTTTAGGTACAAAATTTGATAATACTAAAATACTCAACATAAATTCGAGTGAAAAGCGTGAGTTTTTAAATATGATTTTACTCTATTTTAAATTACATTTGGACGGTTTTAAAACCCCAAAATCTTTATCAGTTTTAAATCAAGTATATAATTAATATGAAATATATTTTTCTTTTCTTTTTATGCTTATTTTCGTTTGCTATTAAGGCGCAAAACATAACTGTATTTGATCAATCCTCTAAAGAACCAATAGCAGGAGTTGCTGTATATAATAGCTCTAAATCTAAATCTGCAACATCAGATGTTGACGGTGTAGTATGTCTTGATCTTTTTTTAGAAAATGAGAAATTATTTTTCCAACACATTTCATATATAAAAACAGTTTATACAAAATCTAAAATTGGTAAAGAAATTTTCTTGAAATCTAAATCTCAAGATCTAGAAGAAATAGTGGTTTCTACATCAAAGTTCGAACAAAATAAAAAAGAGATTGCTCAAAAAATAACAAATATAAAAAGTGAGACTGTTGCTTTAACTAATCCACAGACTAGTGCAGATTTATTAAAAAGTAGTGGTTATGTATTTATTCAAAAAAGTCAATTAGGTGGAGGAAGTCCTATCATCAGGGGATTTTCTACAAACAGGTTGTCATTAATAGTAGATGGTGTACGATTTAACAATGCTATTTTTAGAGGAGGAAATGTGCAAAATGTAATATCTATAGACCCTTTTTCTGTTCAAAACTCGGAAGTTACGCTTGGCCCAGGAGCAGTCATTTATGGTAGTGATGCTATTGGAGGCGTCATTAATTTTTATTCGTTAAAGCCTAAATTATCTGAAATTGATAATTTTTCTTTTAATGGTAATGCAGCAATTAGATATGCAAGTGCTTCCAATGAGAATACTGGGCATTTAGATTTTAATTTAGGATATAAAAAGTGGGCATTTTTAACTAGTGTTAGTTATACAAATTTTGATGATTTAAGAGCGGGTGGAAATGGACCAGATGATTTTTTAAGACCAGATTTTGTGCAAAGGATAAATAATCAAGATGTTATTGTTACTAATGACAGTCCTAGAGATCAAATATCTTCAGGGTACGATCAGATTAATTTTTTGCAGAAAGTTCACTATAAAGCAAGTGACCGTTTAAGTTTCGATTTAGGATTGCATTACACTACCACTTCAGACTATGATAGATATGATAGACTTATAAGGCGCAACAGTGATGGCCAATTAAGATCAGCAGAGTGGTTTTTTGGACCACAGCGTTGGTTTTCTGCAAATTTTCAAGTTACAAAACTAAGTAGTAGTTCCAATTTATATGATAAAATAAAATTTACTAGTGCATATCAAAATTTTCAAGAGAGTAGAAATGATAGAAACTTTAATGCTACTAACAGGCGCATAAGAGAAGAAAATGTAGATGCTTTATCTGCTAACATAGATTTTGAAAAAACGGTTTCTAACCGCTCTAAACTATCATATGGTGCAGAATACGTTTATAATTTAGTTAATTCTGAAGCTAGACAACTAAATATTTTTACAGACGTAACGAGTGCAATTGCAACACGATATCCTGATGGTTCTAGTTGGGAATCCTTTGCGACATATATTAATTATAAATATAAGCCTAATACAAAATTAACGTTTCAATCTGGATTACGATATAATCATATATTTATTGATGCTGATTTATCTGGAAATAACGATTTCTTTAATTTCCCCTTTGAAGATGCTAACCTTAACACAGGAGCATTAACAGGAGGAGTTGGAATAAGCTGGTCTCCTAATAATATATTTCATTGGAAACTTAATGCTTCAACTGCATTTAGAGCTCCAAATATAGATGATATTGGTAGAATTTTTGATTCTGAAGCGGGTTCTGTAGTAGTTCCTAATGCAGATTTAAAATCAGAATATGCCTATAGTGGAGAATTAGGATTAACCCTAAATTTCGATGGTAGAGTTATATTAGATTTATCTTCATATTATACCTATCTAGATGATGCTTTAATAAGGAGAGATTTTAACCTTAATGGAGAAACTCAAATTTTATTTGATGGAGAATTGAGTAATGTACAAGCAATTCAAAATGCATCTAGATCTAATATTTATGGATTTGAAGCAGGAATTAAAATTCATTTATCTAAAAATTTGAATTTAACATCTCAGTATAATATCATAAGAGGGAATGAAGAAGACGCTAGTGGTGTTAGAGAACCTGTAAGACATGTTGCTCCAGATTTTGGTAATACACATTTAATTTGGGAGAAAAATAAAATTAAACTTGATGCTTATTTAGAATATAATGCAACACTCTCCTTTGATGAACTAGCTCCTTCTCAAGTCGCAAATGATTTTCTTTTTGCAAAAGATGAAAATGGAAACCCATTTGCACCATCTTGGTATACCTTAAATTTAAGGTCACAATATCAAATAAGTGATCAATTATCTTTAACAGGAACGATAGAAAATATCACTAATCAATTGTATAGACAATATTCGTCCGGTATTTCTGCGCCGGGATTAAATGCTATTCTGGCTTTACGATATAAATTATAAAAAACCACTCATATTTTTTAATATGAATGGTTTTTAATTCTAATTATTGAAAAATTTAATTAATTAGTTTTTAGTGCTTTTTTAGTTAAGACTATGCCATTAGTTAGTTTTACTTGAGCAATATAAATAGAACGATTTAAATTAGATAAGCTGAATATAGTATTGTTCCCATTAGCATCAAAATCATATAAAGTACGCCCTGTTAAATCAATAATTCTAACAGATTCCATTTCTAGATTATCAGAAACTCTAAATTGTACATCACCATTATCAAGTTCAATGATTGCTAATGAATTATTTTCTTCAAGAAGTATATCATCTTCAGAAGATAAAGTACTGGAAATAAATTGAATTTCAAAGCGATCTTTAAAGACTCCGATTTCAGAAGTGAAATCATATTCTGAAGCAGACAAATCATGAGTAATATCTAATAAATTATCTCTTAAAAATATAGTAGTATTTTCGAAGAATGATCCTTCAAATTGTGCTATAGATAATGAATAAGTTGTATTGTTTTCAGCAGAAATATTGGTGTCAAATCCTAATGCAATAATCTCTGTTTCATCTAGCCCACTAGGGTCTTTCCCTTGAATTGCAAGTTTTGTATCCTCTCCCTCAACAAAAGTGTATAAAATACTAGTTAATTCAGAAGGAAGTATTCTAGTTGCATCATATGCTAATCCATCATTAGCATCTGTAGCACCATCTACATAGCCAATTAAAATTTGATTAAACACACCATTATTAGAGGTTAAATCTAACCATAATAAGTCACGGTCGCTGGAACTTGTTTCATTAGATGTACTTGTACTTGTTGTTAAATTAATACTTTGTTGCTCAATGCCAAAAAAGATATCGTTACTCTCTGGAGTTACAGCAGTAGCTCTCATTGAATTATTAAAAATTGCAGTGCCTTGACCAACACTAGGTACAAAAAAGCCTTGACCTGATGGAATAAATTCGTTAGGAATAACACCACTGGCACCAGCAATACCAGTTCCCATACTTATCATATAAATGGCATAATCATTTTGATTAAAATTAATTCCTTGATTCCCAGGGTTAGCTGAATCTGGAAGAGTGGCTTGAGACCAATAATACACTAAAGGACCTATTGTTGATGCATTAGCGGTTTGGAAATCATCAAAGCTTATAGCAGATGGGTAAGGATTACCTAAAAAATGATAATGTGCTCCATTATTTAAAGGGTCAACAGTTGCGGCATCATTAAAAATAGAAACATTTATAGGGCCATTATTAAATGGACCTTGAAACGTAAATTGTGTTGTTCTAGGAAATGGAGGAGTTCCATTTTCATCTTCAGTAATTGCATAACCAATACCTGGAATTAAATCATCTGTGCCAGCTAAAGCTCGAAATGCATTATTATCGTCATCAATTCCATCAGCTCCTGCAGCACCGGTAGCATTAATAATTACGTCTCGATAATTAGCAGCATCCCAACCAAATCTGAACCTTCGAGTTAATACAGGATATATATCGTCAACTGTTAATCCAGAAACAGGAGCACTCCAATATGTATAGTAAAACCAATCTAATTTTACTGGTGTAACTTTTAATACCTGAGAAGTTCCGTTATTAGTAAAAATTGAAGCATCATCTATTTGCACTAAATTACCTCTAGTTTGAACTGTGAGTGTACCTCCAGTATTTACAGTAATATCATTTTCAACCTCTACATAAGAAGCTATAGGTGTTATAGGTTGAGGAAATGGAGGGTTTGCAATATCTAATGTTGCACCAGTATTTACAATTAAACTACATGCGGTAAAATTACCATTGGTTATTGTATTATAATTAGCATCAATAATAGCTGTAGATGTAAGTGTTGGTACTCCATTGTCCCAATTAGTGCCATCCCAAGTAGTTGTAGTAGCACAAGTAAAAGCAGTAGATATACAGAGGTTATTGTAGTTAACTGTAGCAGTATTTTGAGCACCATGATTCCAAGCGAATGCTATAAAATCTAAATTTAAATTTGTATGTGTTGTGTTTACAGCCGTCCCTCGTGAACTACTAGCATCAATACTTACAGGGTTGTTAAAAGAGTCACCGTCATCTCTAACAAATAACTCCCAAATGTTAGTAAGTGGACTATAAACCACACGAATGCTTACATGTGAATTTTCAAAATCGGTGCCAGCAGCAATAACATCTGTAAGATTTGAATTAGCATCTATACCTCCTGTATAACTAACAAGTCGTATTTCATCATTTGCTCCAGGCCCCCCTAATACCACTGCATACCCATTTCCTTGAGTAATATCAGAATCTGTAGACCCTAAAATAAAAGCTCCCCCCGTTTGTCCAGAATTAAAACCACTAGGATTACCAACATTTTTTCGCATATTAAATTCCCAAGTTACAATATCACTAGATGACCCTAAATTTGTGTTATAAGCACTAGATACATTTTGGAAAACATAATCAAGACCACTAGCGCCAGCAGATACAATAGTTAATTCGTTGTTTACAATAGAAGAATTTCCTCCAACCTCTGTCCATTCAGATCCTAAAGTTAAAGCATTAAAATCATCTGACACTCTACAAAGAATAGGAGGATCAGATTTAATAAGTCCGAAAACTTCAATATTATTACCTGGGCCTTCTATTCTACCACCACCGCCAGAAGCTTCAGAAAAACCATATAATCTATAAGTTATAGCAGTAGTATTATTCAATTGAGAAACATTAAATGATATATTTTGAGTTCCTCCTATGTCAGCTATTGCCATTTCAGAATCAATATTCGTAGCAAATCCATCTAAAGAACTTCTCAATGCTACCCCTCTTAACCCTGTTGCTGATCGTTGAATATCAAAATTAATACTAGCTATGTCAAATTGGAAACCAGCAATAGGTGCTGATATTGTAAATTCTAAATAATCATTTCCAGTAACAGCATCTGCAATATCTATTGTAGACCAACCTTGAGAATTAAAACTGTTATTGTTATTATTAGCAATTAAACCACTACCTCTACTTATTGTAGAAACTCCTAAAGTTAGGTCATTAAAATTTGAATTAGCGGTAACTTCATCTCCTATATTTCCTTGAAAATCAAAAGAAACAATTTGTCCATAGTTAACATAGAACGTTAATATAAATATAATAAGAGTAATTATTTTTTTCATAATCAGCTATTTAGGGCACTGTTGGTTAATTTATTGTAAACTTAATAAGTAGCTTTAGAACTTTATATTAAATTCGATGAATGCACAAAAAACATATACTTATGGTAATTAGAGCTTTAAAAACAAAGAAATAAGAGTTTAGAACTAATATGATTAAAGATTATTTTTTGAACACAAGCTTCTTAACTAAGAGCGTTTTGCCAACACATTTTAAGAGGTAAGTTCTATAATAGAGAAATTAGGGGCTAAATATCAATCACTTTTTAAAGCAAAAAAGAGATATGTAAAATTAATGTAAATCAGGCATTTAAAGAAATTAATTTCTTTTTAATGCTTTTTTAGAAATAAGAACTCCGTTAGTTAACCTTATTTGTGCGATGTAAACAGAATTATTAAGTTTAGATAAGTTATATGTATTATCAGAACCTTGAGCCTTGAAATTGTATAAAACGCGCCCATTTAAATCAATAATTTTAATAGATTCCATTTCTAAATTACCTGAAACTTTAAATTGTACATCATTATTATTGAGTTCAATAATGACTAACTCATTTTCAATAACTAGATTTTCATCTATAGATAACGTTTCTGATACAAATTGAATTTGAAAACGCTCTTCAAATGTGCCAACCTCAGAAGTGAACTCATAATCACCTTCAGATAAATTATGCATTACATCTAATAAATTATCTTTTAAAAATATGGTACTATTTTCTATAAAAGCACCTTCAAATTGATCTAGAGATAAAGTATATAATGTTGGAACTTCAATATTAGTTTCGAAACCTAAATGAATTATCTCATTTTCATTAATACTGTTTATATCTTTACCCTGTATTACAAATTTAATATCATCTTCATCATCTTCTATAAAAGTATATAATATTGCAGAAGTACCTATTGGAAGAACTCTAGGAGCATCATAAGAAAAACCATCATACGCGTCTGTAGCTCCGCCTACATAAGCAACTAAGATTTGATTAAAGATACCATTATCAGATTTTAAGTTAATCCATATTTTATTTTCATTATCAATTAATAAATCATTCGAATTAACAGTTGGATTACTATTTAAAGTCAAACTGTTTTCTTCAGTTCCAAAAAATTGGTTGTTACTGTCAATAGAAGCAACTCGCATAGAGTTCTTAAAAACTGCGTTTCCAGCACCAACACTAGGAATAAAAAATCCTTGTCCAGATGGAATATATTGAGTAGGAATTATACCACTTGCGCCAGCTGCACCACCACTACCTATAGTATAAGTAGCATAATCATTTTGACTAAAGTTTACAGTTTGATTTCCAGGGTTATTAGCAGATGGAGGTGTAGATTGAGACCATAAATAAGCTATACCTCCTATTAAACTTGAATTGGTTGCTTGAAAAATTTCAAAATCTATTGCAGAAGGATATGGATTACCTATAAAATTATAGTGTGCTACATTTGCAGAATCATAAGCAATAGGTACTTCTATTAAACCATTATTAAATGTACCATCAAAAGTAGCTTGAGCTGTACTCCCAGGAATAAAAAACTGCTGATTTTCTGTAATTGCATATCCAACACCTGGGATTAAGGGGTCAGAACCACTAACTAATTCATATGCGTTAGCATCATCATCAAACCCATCTTCGTTAAGATCTAGATAATTATTAGCGTTAAATATAAACCTTCTATTTGCTGGATTAGTTGCAAAAACATCATCAACCGTTAATCCAGAAACTGGAGAGCTCCAATAAGTAAAAAAGAACCAATCTTGTTTTACAGGAGTTACTTTATTAACACGAGACATTGCTCCATTATTAGTATATGTTGAGCTGTCAATATTCTGCACGAAATTACCACTAGATTCAACAATAATTTCTCCATTTATTACTACATCACTTTCAATTTCTATAAAAGTTGAATTACTAATGCTTAATCTAAAACCACTATTTACAGCTAAGCTACAGGCAGAAATATTACCATTAACACCAGTGGTATATGCACCATTAATAATTGCAGCTACAGTAGTATTGGGAATTCCATTATCCCAAGTTGTGCCATTCCATGTAGTTGTAGTTGGGCAAATAACAGAACAATCGAATGTGCATAATCCTAATGTTAAAGATTGGTTTCCTCCACCATCTGAGGTATCCCAATTAGTAGCATCAGAAACAGCAGTTAGAATAAGTTCTGGTGATGTTGTAACAGCACAATCATAAGCACCATTATCTATATCTCCGCTAATATCAACAGAATTTACACCATCTGCTAATCCAATAGGTAATGCCGATTCTTGTTGGTTTCCTGCGGTTACACTCCATCCAGGATTATTAAAATTAAGAGCATAAATAAATGTTGGCGAATCATCAGTTCCTTGATAAGCTAAAATTTGATCACCTTGACCTCTTATTTCAAAATCATCTTCCTCAGTAAGTATCCCAGTATTAGGAGAAATGGTAAGTGTACCATTATTTGCAGATGTAAGTATTATTTGAGTGCCGCAAGATAAATCTGTGTTAGCAGTCCATATTAAAGTTCCTTCTCTATCGGTATTTCCAACTCTAAAGGCATCAGTGTCTAACCAACCTCTATCTGTAAAACGTATTTCGGTACCAGCAGTAATATCTGTAAGTAAAACAAAAGCAACTTGATCATTACCGTCTGTATTGTAGCCAGTTATAACTATATCTCCTGCTGTTAATACAGTTTGTATGATAGAAGTACAACTAAATAAACATTGCCCTAATGTTAAAGATTGATTTCCATCCCCGTCAGAAGTATTCCAGTTTGCAGCATCAGAAACTGAAGCTAAAATGGCATCTGGTAAGGTAGTCACAGCACAATTATATGTACCGTTATCTATATCCCCACTAATATCAACTGAATTTACGCCATCTGTTAACCCAATAGGTAAAGCTGATTCTTGTTGATTTCCTGCAGTTGTACTCCATCCCGGGTTATTAAAATTTAGAGCATAAATAAATGTTGGAGAGTCATCTGTACCTTGATAGGCCAAAATTTGATCACCTTGACCTCTTATTTCAAAGTCATCTACTTCTGTAAGTGATCCTATATTTGGTGAGATTGTAAGAGTGCCATCGTTTGCAGATGTGAGTATTATTTGAGAACCACAAGAAAGATCTGTATCTGCAACCCATATTAGAGTTCCTTCTCTACCAGTATTTCCAATTCTAAAAGCATTAGTATCTAACCAACCTCTATCTGTAAATCGTATTTCGGTACCAACTGTAATATCTGTTAATAAAACGAATGCAACTTGATCGTCTCCATCTGTATTATAACCAGTTATGGCTATATCTCCTGCGGTTAGGGTAGTTTGACTATGACTTGGGGTGATTTTTAGGGCAAGTACTAGTAAAAATAATACAATAATTTTTGTCATAAATTTGTTCGCGCATTAAACAATTTATAAAGCAATAAACTATACTAATAAATTAAATTCTTTTAAATTAAACACTTTATTATTATCCTAAATAGTAGGGAATTAGAATATATAAAACGCTGCAAATATATTAAAAAATAATTTATGCTAAATTAATGAATATTAAGAAGACATTTACTTTAGATGAAGCCAAAAAGAAGCTGGAAAGTTATTGTGCATATCAAGAACGTTCTCATCAAGAAGTAATACATAAACTGAGAGATATGCAAATGATCCCTGAAGCTATTGATGTAATTATTGGACATCTTTTAGAACATAATTTTCTTAATGAAGAACGTTTTGCAAGAACATTTGTGCGTGGAAAATTTAATATTAAAAAATGGGGAAAACAGAGATTAACCTTAGAACTAAAAAAAAGAGATATAAGTAAAATTAATATTGCTCTTGCTTTTAAAGAAATTGATGATAGTAGTTATATTGAAATGTTTAATGAATTAGCTGAAAAAAAAGCAAAAAGTATTAAAGGATCTAATATATATAAAAAACGAAAAAAGCTAGCGGATTATTTATTGTATCGTGGTTGGGAGTCACATTTGGTTTATGAGAAAGTAAACCAACTTATAAAGTGATGTTGGCTTTTTTATGTGTTTTAGCAATTGCTTTTTCATTTTTCCAATCCAACCATTTTTGACCTTTTAAGCGACGCATGATATTGTCAAAAGTTCGCATAAAAACAATATTATGAACAGCCTTAAGGAAGTTTTTAGGATTTCTAGGAATAGCACGTAAACTCATAGAAAATCCAGGAGTAATATATTTTATATAATGCCAATATCCTTCAGGCATATATAACACTTCTCCATGATTTAATTCAGCTATATGTCCTTTGGCGTATTTTAATGCAGGCCATTTTTTGAAATCTGGATTAGAAAAATCAATATCTTCTCTAGTAATTAATGAATTTGGAATTTTATATAAAAATTTATTCTGTTTTTGATCAAACAATATACATTCTTTTTTTCCTTCAAAATGAAAGTGAAAGATATTAGCTAAATCAATATCGTAATGCATAAATGTATATGAGTCTTGTCCACCAAAGAAAAGCATAGGTAACTTTTTTAGTAATCGAAAACCTAAATTTGGATATGAAAAATCATTTTGAAGTTGAGGAACTTCTTTTAATATGTTCCAAAGGAAAATTCTAAATTTTGTGGGCTCACGTTTTAATAAATCTATATAATCACTCATTTTCATTTCGGCATGAGCAGCATTAAATTTTGCATTGGCATCAACTGGTCTATCATCATAAAGTGGTACAGTTTTATCACCAGCAACTTGCTTTATATAATCTAAATTCCATTTATTATAAGCAGGCCAATCCTCTATAAGATTAGTAATAACCACAGGTTTCTGTGGTTTAAAATAATTTTTAATAAACTCCTCTTTAGTAATAGTTTTTACTCGAGGTACTTTCTGAAGATTTAATTCCAATCGTATAAATTTAGTAAAACTAAAATAATAAAACCTTAATGAATTTCAAAAAATAAACTAAGCCTATAGAGTTATTTTACGGCTTTAGAATTCTCTTTGGCCATTTCGTTTCGCTCAATTTTATGCTCAGGTCTTGACCATTTTGGTTTTTCTCCCAACGCTTGCAATTTAGATTCTGATGCTTCAACAGTTTCTGGCTGCATTTTTTTAATAAAAGGTTTTTGAGGATTTAATCCTAGCAATTTAAACATTTCCATGTCCTCATTAACATCAGGATTAGGAGTAGTTAATAATTTATCGCCTGCAAAAATAGAATTAGCTCCTGCAAAGAAACACATTGCTTGTCCTTCACGACTCATTTCTGTACGACCAGCACTTAAGCGTACTTGTGTCTCTGGCATTATAATACGTGTAGTGGCTACCATTCTAATCATATCCCATATAGATACAGGTTTCTGATCTTCTAATGGAGTACCTTCAACAGCAACTAAAGCATTAATTGGAACAGATTCTGGCTGTGGGTTTAAAGTAGATAAGGCAACCAACATTCCTGCTCTATCTTCTATTTTTTCTCCCATACCTATAATTCCACCAGAACAAACAGTAACATTAGTTTTTCTAACATTGTCAATAGTCTCTAGACGATCTTCATAGCCACGAGTAGAAATTACTTCTTTGTAATATTCTTCTGATGAATCTAAGTTATGATTGTATGCATATAACCCAGCTTCAGCTAAACGTTGTGCTTGATTTTCAGTAATCATCCCTAGCGTACAACATACTTCCATATCTAATTTATTAATGGTACGTACCATTTCTAGAACTTGATCAAACTCTTCACCATCTTTTACATTGCGCCAAGCTGCACCCATGCATACACGAGAACTCCCAGAAGCTTTTGCACGTAAAGCTTGAGCTTTTACATGAGGCACAGTCATTAAATCATTGCCTTCAACATTAGTATGATAACGTGCTGCTTGTGGGCAATATCCACAATCTTCAGGACATCCACCAGTTTTAATAGATAGTAAAGTAGAAACCTGGACTGTGTTAGGATCGTGATATTCACGATGTATGGTTGCAGCTTCATATAACAATTCCATTAAGGGTTTGTTATAAATATTTAATATCTCTTCTGTGGTCCAATTATGTCTAGTAATACTCATAGTCTTAAATATAGGCGTAAAAGTAGAAAATTCCGCTTTAACAGCGGAATTTTTATATTAATCTTTGTCTTCAGGATTATTAACATTTTCTTTGGCCTCAATATCTTCTTCTTTTTTATCTTTCCCTTTTAGATATTCAGGCAGTTGCATTCCAGCCATATTAAACATTTCCTGTAATGGAGGAACAGATTGATACATTCCTGATAAGAAATTTGCTGTAGATGATTTTCCATCTTTTCCGCCACCATTTTCCCAAACAGTAACTTTATCAATTTTAATATTTTTAATTGCTTCAGCTTGAGTTTTTACTAATTCAGGCAATTTATCGGCAATTAATAATAATACTGCATCTTTTGAATCATTTCCAGCTGCTTTTACAATTTGGTCTAAACCAGCTGCTTGTTTGGTTAACACTTCATAAAGCCCTTGTGCTTCGGCTTGAGCTTTAAATAATATGGCATCTGCTTCCCCTTTTGCTTTTCTTCTAATACGTTCAGCTTCAGCTTCGGCATCAATTTCTACTTTTCTTTTATCTATTTCTGCAGGAACAATAACATCAGCCATTTGAGATGAACGTTCTCTTTCTGCTCTTGCAGATTCTGCTTGTTGTTCAGCAGCATAAGATTCTTCTAATGCTTTTGCAGATTGTACTTTTTCCGAAGCAATAGCCACACGCTCTGCTTCTGCTTCACGTTGTCTACGTAATGAATCAGAATTTGCAACCGAAATCTTAGCTGAATTTTCACCCTCAACTGCTTGTGCGTTTGCAGCAGCAACCTGTGTACGTTCATCCTGTACTGCATTTGCTTCTCCAATAGAACCATCTCTTGTCTTTTCTGCTACAGATTTACGAGCTGCATTAATGGCATGTGCAGCAGCTTCTTTCCCTAAAGCTTCAATATAACCAGATTCGTCAACGATATCTGTAATATTTACGTTAATTAATTTTAATCCTACTTTTTTAAGTTCAGATTCGACACTTTGAGAAATATTAGTTAAAAATTTATCTCTATCGGAATTTATCTCTTCTATGTCCATTGAAGCCACTACTAAACGTAATTGACCAAAAATAATCTCTTGTGCTAATTCTTGAATTTCATTTTGCCCTAGACCTAATAAACGCTCTGCTGCATTTTGCATAATGCCTGGCTCAGTAGAAATACCTATGGTAAATCGAGATGGTACATTAACACGAATATTCTGTTTAGATAAAGCATTAATTAGATTAACCTCAATAGAAATTGGTGTTAAATCCAAGAACTCATAATCTTGAATTACAGGCAAGATAAATGCAGCACCACCATGAATACATTTGGCAGATTGCCCACCTCCAACTTTACCATACACTACTAGTATTCGATCCGAAGGACAACGTTTATAACGCTTTATTAATACAATAAAAATAAGTACAATAAATAATACGCCGAAGACTAGCGTCATTGTACTTCCGATGCCTTCTAGATTAAAGCTCTCCTGTATGCTCAGTAATTTCATAAGTATTTGGTTTTAAAGGTTCAATAGGTTTTTTTGTATGATCAACAATTAAGACGCCGTTTGCAGTAACGTCAACGACTTTAATTATAGTTCCTGATTTTAAATCGGTAAAAGAATCGGTTAATGCATCTAATTCTCTCATTGTGCCTTGTACTTTGACACTTATTTTACCCATTCTTGAGCGATTTGCTCCAATAGTTAGATATACTTCACCAATAGCATCAATGGCATTTTTAATGTTTAAAGTGCCGCTATCCGTAAGTCTACTCATAAAGTAGAAGAGTGCAGCCATAATAGTCATCATTACTAATCCGCAAAAAGAAGAGACGATAATCGTTAGTGTTTGAGATAAACCAGCGTCAATACATGCAATACCACTCCAACCAAAAATGGTAAAAAAACCAATAAGATTTTTAAAAGTAATAAACTGAAATCCAATTCCAATATCATTATCAATTTCTGTATCTAAATCATCAACCCCATCAGTATCGCCACCTATAAAAGACATTATCATTACAACTACAAAAATCAGTGATCCTATAAGAGCAATTACCCAATATAATTTTGGTAAGAACTCCAAATTTGAAAACCATTCTCCCATAACATTAAAGATTTAAAATGAATTAATAAAGATACGACCATTATAAGATTATTCATCTTATTTTGAAAGTAATACGGACACTGCGTTACCACCAAAGCCTACAGCATTTATCATAATTTTTGAAATCTTTTTTGGATGCGATTGATCCAGATAAGGAATATCAATAAAAGTTTGATGGTTAAGCATAAGTACGGCCATTTCTATACTTAATAATCCGGAAGCTCCAAGACTATGACCTACTTTCAATTTATTAGTAGTCAATGCTGGAACTTTGTTACAAAAAATTTTCTTTATTGCATTATATTCTGCTAAATCTCCTTTTATTGTTCCTGGAGTATGTGTAATAATACAATCTATTTCATCTGGATTTAATTTCCCTAAAGCCATTTTCATGGAACGCTGAAAACAATCTGCATTTGTTGATAAAGATGCATTGTGATTTAAAATCTCGGTACCATAACCAATACCCGTAATAAAGGCTAAAGCATTATCTTTTTCTCCAATTTCTAAGCAAGCCATTGCAGCAGCTTCACCAAGAATCATACTATTTCTGGTTTTATTAAAATCTAAAGGTTTACATGGGTAGGATTCTTTATATTGCTTAGAATCATGCTCTTCTTTTGAATAGATCTTTAATGCTTTCATCTGAGCAATGGTGAAAGGAGTTAAAGGTGCTTCACTACCACCAACTAAAAATTTATTGCTTAAACCAGATTGTAACCAAGCAATACCATTAAGCATTGCATGTAGTGCTGTTGAACAGGTAATAGAGTGTGAAATTTCTGGACCTTTAGTTTGTAAATCATGTGCAATCCATGATGAAATATTGCCTAACGTTGTGGTTGGAGAAGTTAAAATTTCTGTTTTGTTTTTATTTAAGAACTCTTTAAAATAACGCTCAAATAAACCTGTTGCGCCACGAGAAGATCCTACATTTATTCCAAAATTATCAGAAGCTTTCCAATTGGCTTGTTTTACAGCATTTCGTGCAGTAAATATTCCAAACAGAACGGAGTCATCTAATTGTTTATATTTTAAATTAGAATTCCTAAGTGTTTCAATTTGTTCTCTAGCATCATCGGAAAGTTGAGCGATGTAATTACCGTTGACTTTTGTAAAAAAATGTTTTTTTGACAAATAATTTTCCCATATCGATTTGGTTTGAAAGCCGATTGGAGAAATTGATGAAATTGCAGTTATAGAAATAGGTTGTTGCAAGTGTATTAATAGTTTTGGCAAAAATAAGATTTATGGAAGTAACAAAAAAGATAAATACGCTACATATATACATAACAAAAAACGAATACGTTTATGGAGCGAAAAAAAAGTTGGTTTGGTAGAAATTGGCCCTGGGTTATTCCAGTTGGAGGTTGTTTGACAATAATATTACTTTTTGTTTTTGGAATTGGAGCAGCAATTTTTGGTGTTACAAAACTTATTACAAATTCTACGCCTTACTCTTATGCTTTAGAATTGGCTAAAGATGACTCAAATGTAATAAGTATTTTAGGTGATCCTATTGAAACAAATGGAATTATGAGTGGGAGCCTTAGTTTTGAAAATAATGATGGAGAAGTAGATATTAAAATTCCGATAAAAGGGCCTAATGGAGAAGGTTCTATTATTGTTATAGGAGAAAAATACGATGGAGAATGGATATATGAAAAGTTATATGTTTTAATAAAAGAAACTAATGAAAAAATTAATTTATTAGAAAAAGCTTTAGAAGGTATCTAAAGCTTTTTCTATAGTGAGGTATATTTTTTTTAATTCTTCTTTTGTAATTACAAATGGAGCTAAAATATAAATAGTATTCCCCAAAGGTCTTAAACATACACCATTTTCCATAAAGAAATCAAATAATTGATCTCTTAAATTTCCATAGCGTTCCATTTTAATATCTAAATCAAGTGCAAAAATTACTCCTAATTGTCGTGTTTGTGCAATTTTTGGATGATGTTTAATATGTTCATCAAACTTTTTATGTGATGCTACAATTTGTTGAATATTATTTTGAATTTCTTGGGATTGTAATAACTCTATTCCAGCTAAAGCTGCTGTACATGCAACGGGATTGGCAGAATACGTATGACCATGAAAAAAACCTTTAGATATATCACTACTTAAAAATGCGTTATATACGTTTTGTGTTGCTGAAGTAATTGCCATTGGAACCATACCAGCAGTTAGAGATTTTGATAAACATATAATATCGGGCAATGTATTTAAATGCTCTGAAGCAAAATACTTTCCTGTTTTACCAAAACCAGTCATCACCTCATCAGCAATAGCT
This sequence comes from Flavobacteriaceae bacterium, assembly GCA_003443635.1. Taxonomy (NCBI): domain Bacteria; kingdom Pseudomonadati; phylum Bacteroidota; class Flavobacteriia; order Flavobacteriales; family Flavobacteriaceae; species Flavobacteriaceae bacterium. Next base: position 561,934 of record CP031964.1, read on the forward strand.
AAAACATTATATTGTTTTGCAATACTTAATAACTCATTTAAATATTCGGCAGAGTACATTTGCATTGCAGCAGCACCTTGTACTAAAGGTTCATAAATAAAAGCTGCAACAGTATTTGTTTTTACAAGTTGTGTAAATTGCTCTTTTATAGTTTTAAAATTATTTTGGTTAGGAACAGGAAGACGTTCTACATCTATAAAAAAATCTTTGAAGGGACCATTGTAAACAGATAAACCAGATACACTCATGGCACCAAAAGTATCACCATGAAACCCATCTTCTAAAGCAATTATTTTATTGCGCTTTTCATCATTGTTAAAATGATATTGTAACGCCATTTTTATAGCAACATCTACAGAAGTTGAGCCATTATCACTAAAAAATAATTTTTCCTGATTCTCAGGAAGAATATTAATTAAAGCTTCTGATAGCTTTACAGCAGGTTCGTGCGTAAACCCTGCAAATACAACATGATCTAACTGTTGCATTTGTAGGTTCATTTTTTTGATAATATAATCATTACAATGCCCATACATGCAAGTATACCAAGATGCTATCCCATCAATATAACTATTGCCATTTTCATCGTATAATAATGCGCCCTTGGCTTTAGTGATGGCCAAATGTTCAGGGTGTAATTTATGTTGTGTTAATGGATGCCACAGATGTTTTTTATCACGTTCTTTTATGCTCATAATAATTTTCTATGTATTTTACTTAACTGAGATTTCAAAAATAATTGATTTTTATTATAGCTTTTCTTTAAAAACATCTGCATATTCTTTAATTACGTTTTTATCAAAATAAGGCTCTTCATTGATACGTCCAATAACAGGAGTATTTGTCATTTTTTGAATAATATCTTCTGTCGATTTATGTTCATTTCCACTATAAATAAGAGAAATATCAAACCCCCTTTCTGTTAAATAATTTAAAGTCAATAGTGTATGGTTAATACTCCCTAAATAATGACGAGATACAACAATAACTTTATATTTAGGTTTGATAATATCTAAAACTGTTTGTTTATTATTTAAAGGAACTAATAATCCACCAGCCCCTTCAATAATTAAATTGTTTTTGATTTTTGGAGCGGTTATTTTTTTTAAATCTATAGTAATGCCATCAATATTTGCTGCACCATGTGGACTCATAGGTGTTTGCAGCGCATAGGTACTTGGGTAAAATTTAGATTTCGAATTTGATATTAAGCATTTTACTTTATGTGTATCTGTATTGTCTAATTCTCCAGCTTGTATAGGCTTCCAATAATCAGCCTCTAGAGCTTCAGTAAGTATAGCCGATGCTATTGTTTTTCCTACATCTGTAGATATTCCTGTAACAAAATAAGTGTTCATTTTATATTGAATTCGGTTTTACATTGTTCGCAAATATATTTATGCTTTGTATGAAAGGGAAGTGTTCCGGTTAATACACCAATACAAAATGAAAAAAAGGATTTAAAATCAGTTATCGTTGAGAACAATTCTATTTTTTCACTTTCACAATTTGGGCACTTAATAATATTACCTTGATCATTTATCGAATATCTTTGGATAGATCGCAAAATAATTTCAGCTTCATCGACCTGGTCAGACAATACTTTTAATTTCACACCACCAATAGCATTACTTACCAAAGGATCTGTATCTATAGTAAGGTTGTCGGATAGAAATACTTCTATACCTTCAGATTCTAATCGCCCTTTTATAATCTGTGCTTCCGAAGAATATTGAAATTTTGCTATAGTTTTAAATATGTCACTCATGCAGCTACAAAAGTAGCTAAGAAGCTTAAAACTTTTGTTATTTCTTCTTTAGAATTGTAAGAATGGATACAAAACCTCAATCGTTCTTCTCCTTTTGATACTGTAGGAGATAAAATAGGTTTTACATTAAAGCCACTTTCTTTAAGTTTATTAGAAATAGATTTCACTAATTTGTTTTTAGGAATAATGCATGATTGTATCGCAGAATCACTATTTATAAAATAAGTGCTAAGGTTTTTATGTTTTATTTCAGATTTAAAAAATTGAATATTATAATGCAATTTTTTAATTGCATCTGTGTTTTTTAACTCATTATAAGCTGATTCAATAGTTGCTAAAGTATGTAATGGTAATGCAGTAGTGTAAATGAAGCTTCGTGCAAAATTAATGAGATATTCTTTTAAATTTCTAGAGCCTAAAACAGCAGAACCATGACATCCTAACGCTTTTCCGAAAGTAACAAGTCTAGCAAAAATCTGATCTTGTATTCCTAATTCTTGTATTAATCCTTTTCCATTACCAAATACTCCTAAAGTATGAGCTTCGTCTATAATTAAATGATAATTATATTGTGTGCAAAAATCACAAAATTGAATTAGATTGGGTGAATCTCCATCCATAGAAAAAACAGATTCGGTTACAATATAAACTTCTGACTTAATATTAGTTTTGGTAAGTCGAAGTAATTTTTCTTGCAAATCTGTTAAATCATTATGCTTGAATTTATACGATTTTGCATTACTTAAAGAAATGCCATCTCTTATAGAAGCGTGACTATATTCGTCATAAAAAATAAAATCATCTTTTTGAGGAATACAAGAGAGTAAACCTAGATTAGCATCATACCCAGAATTAAAAATTAAAGCAGTTTCACTTTCGTGAAATTCACAAAGTGCTTCTTCTACTAAAGTATATAAATAATGATTCCCATTAAGTAAACGAGAACCAGTTGCTCCATTTTGCAATAATTCATGTTCAGTTAAATACTGATGAGTATTGGTAAAGATTGATTTAGATTTTGAAAATCCTAAATAATCATTAGATGTAAAATCGATTAAATTTGATGCTATACTATTAAGCTCTCGAAATGAATTATTCTCTTTCCGTTGGTTGAGTTTAGATTGAAGTTTTTTTGGAAATTGCTTCATAGGAAGCAAAGGTATTACTAAATCTAAATAGTTAAGCTTATTTCGGCATTTTTAAAACTATCTTTGTGTATTAACTTAAAGTTACCTTTATCTGTAGCATCTAAGACATCAATATTTAATTTTTCAGCAATAAAAAAAGCTTTTTTAAATGCATTTTGATAATCTGATAATGTAATAACATTCAACTTATCATTGTTTTCATTCCACAAATTAAGTTCATATTTATCATTAGTTTTAAAAACCGAAATGTATTGAGGGCGTGTTAATTTTTTCCACTTTCTTCTAAACTTAAGTAATCCAAGTGTATATGTTCGACGCATTTTACGATGCTTTAAATCTAATTTAACTCTAGAATTAATAATGTGTTGGTATGTAAACATTACTAAAAACCCAAAAGCCCAAATGATATACATATATGCCACAGCATCTGTAACATCTGGTTTAGGAACTATATATAATACAACATATATTGCAGTAGCAATAAAAAGAATATAAGCAGAAATTATAACAATTGTTTTAATGGACAGTTTTTGAGGCTCCTGAATAATTAAGTCTTTTGTTTTCATCTGTTTGGATTAATTGTTGGTATATCAGATGTAGGTTTTCCAAGATTAGACTTCGGCTGGGACAGAACGCATTAACATGGATTAATTATAAATACAAAGTTACGTATTATTGTTTGGTTTTAATTTGCTAAAAAATACACTTTATCGAAAAAAGCAATGCGTTTTGACTTAATAATGAGAGTTTTATATCAAAAATGATAATATTTTATATTGTTTAAAAATAAAAAATTATTGTTTATCGATAATTTTATTATATATTTGTTATCGTTAAACAGTAATTATGAATACTGCAAGAATACTTTATTCGATATTAAATGTTATTATTTTCCTACTTCTAATAGGTATTGGTTTGGGAATCTTCTTTTTTGTAATGATTCTATTTGGTGTGAAACAAGATTTTCTAGGTATAGATGAAGGTTTAGTCAGTTTCAAAACTGAAGCAATGTTGTATGTATATACAATCTTAAGGCTTGGAGTCTACGTCGTTTTTGTTGTTACTCTTTGGAATATGAGAAAGGCTACAAAATTGTTATTAAAAAAAGATTTTTATAACAAAGAACTTATAAACGCACTATCAACCTCTGGAAAACTTATGGTTATTGCTGGAATTTCTTCATGGTGTATTAATGGGATAAGTAATGTGTTTTTTAAATTCAAATTTTTAATTGGTCTAAGCGAAAAAACATTGGTGTATTTATTAATAATAGCCATGGGATTGTTTTTTATGCTAATCAGTACGGTTCTTAGAGACACTAAGATTATAAAAGAAGAAAACGACCTAACCATTTAAGTTATGCCAATCATTGTAAATCTTGATGTAATGCTCGCAAAACGAAAAATGAAAAGCAAAGACTTGGCAGAAATCATTGGTATTACTACAGCAAATTTGTCTATTTTAAAATCAGGGAAGGCTAAAGCCATTCGGTTTTCCACCCTCGAAGCAATCTGTAAAGCACTCGATTGTCAGCCTAATGATATTTTAGAATATATTGAAGATTAAAAAACACTCAAAAAATACTATCTTAGATGCTCAAAATTTAACGCAATGCAAAGAGCACTTTTACTAATCGTATTTTTAAGTTTATTTAGCTGCAAACAAGAAGTAAATAGAGAAACAGCTTCTGCTTCTACTAATGGAACATCTACCTACAGCATTTCTTTTGAAAACGCAGTACATCATGAAGCCGTGATTAATGCAACCTTTACAGGACTACCAGTAGGCGAAGCAGAATTTCGTATGAGTCGTACCTCACCAGGACGATACGCATTGCATGAGTTTATGAAAAACATATACGATGTAAAAGTTACTGATGGTGTTGGAAATGAATTAAAAACTACGCGTCCAGATCCATATTCTTGGTTGGTAAATGGTCACGACGGCACTATAAAAGTTAGCTATACATTATATGCCAATCGAGGTGATGGTACCTATGCTCAAGTTGATGAAACACACGCGCATCTTAATATTCCAGCAACTTTTATATACGCACCAAGTTTAGAAAATAACGATATTGAAGTTACTTTTAATGTCCGTGAAGATTTAGGTTGGAAAGTTGCTACGCAATTAAAGCATGTTGAGGGCAATACCTATTACGCCAGAGATTTACAATATTTTATGGATAGCCCAACTGAGGTAAGTAATCATAGTGTACGTTCGTTTGATGTAGGTGACCAAAAAGTAAATTTCGCATTGCACCATAATGGTACCGATGCCGAGTTTGATGAATTTTTCGAAAGAGTCAAAAAAGTAGTATTACAGCAAGAAGCTGTGTTTGGCGAACTACCAAAGTACGATTATGGCGAATACACCTTTTTGGGTTGCTATATTCCAAATGCATCAGGGGATGGTATGGAACATCGTAATTCTACTATTGTTACAAGTACACGTAGTCTAGCCAATGGCGGACTCTCAGGTAATTTAGGAACTGTATCACACGAATTTTTCCATTGTTGGAATGTAGAGCGTATTCGTCCACAAAGTTTAGACCCATTCGATTTTAAAGAAGCTAATATGAGTGGCGAATTATGGTTTGCCGAAGGCTTTACCAGTTACTACACCAATTTAATGATTACTCGCGCAGGACTAATGGAACCTGAGCGTTACGTTCGTGGATTAACAGGCACTTTTAATTATGTGTGGAATTCCCCAGGGCGCAAATTCTTCAACCCTATCGAAATGAGTTATCAAGCTCCTTTTGTAGATGCGGCTCGTTCGGTAGACGATATCAACCGTAACAATACCTTTATTTCATATTATTCCTATGGAAGTGCACTAGGTTTGGCTTTAGATTTATCACTACGTGAGCAAGGATTAAATCTAGACGATTATATGAAATTGGTTTGGACCACCTACGGAAAAGTAGAAGATTACTATACCATTCAAGATTTGCATAATACATTAAATGAGTATGCGGGAGCAGACTTTGGTGATGCTTTTTTTAATAATTACATTTATAAAAGCGAAATGCCTGACTATGAACGTTTATTTAAAAATGTAGGCGTCTATTTAGCAAATAATAAAGAACGTGTCTCTTTCGGAGGATTTTTAAGAAACCAAACCATTACGGCTAATGTAACAATAGGTTCATCAGCTTATGAAGCAGGATTAGAGAAAGGAGATAAACTAATTAAAATAGGGGATATAGTACTTACTGAAACAACAAGACTTAATGATGTGATTAGTCAATATAAGCCTAATGATATGGTGACTGTAACTTATGAACGTTTAGGAAAAGCGAGAACCACACAATTAACTTTTCAGCAGGATCCATCGTATAGCATTTCATTATTTGAAGTCAATAATATAGAATTACCTGATGAAGCCAAAGCTAATCGTGATGCCTGGTTAAAGGCGAAATGATAAATTTATGAATATTGAATTTCTCCTGTTTCTTGATAAGTATCTTTATTAACCCATTGATGATTACCTTTTACTGAAGCATCTAATAAATCTATTTGTAACTTTTCAGCAATTAGATATCCATTTTTAATGGATTCATCATAGTTTTCTAAAATCATTAAGTTTAAAATTTTATTTTTTTGATACCATAAATTTATTTGAAAATAACTACCTGTTTTAAAAACTGAAACATATTCTAGATCTATCAAATCTTGCCATGTTTCTTTATAATTAAAAACTCCTATTTGATACTGATGTTTTATTTTCTTTTTTTCAAAATTTAAATGAATATTATGTATGGCAATTGAGCGAATTGAAGATAAAAATAATATGCATATTAAGAGAATTAAATAAATTGTAATAGTCCATTTTTGAGGATGATTTAAAAAATCTTTATATAAAAATAAGTATACTATATAACTTAGTAAGCTTGCATATAAGAATGCTACTATAACCCTATTTATTAATGGTTTTTTTGGCTCTCTTATTATAAGGTCACTTTTATACATTCTACAAATATATAGAAAGCGTATTTTACTTTTTATACTCAAAAGGTCTTTGTATTTTTATAAAATATGTTTGCGCTTGTCGATTGTAATAATTTTTATGCATCTTGTGAACGGGTATTTAACCCGAATTTGCAACATAAACCTATAGCAATACTTTCTAATAATGATGGCTGTGTAATCTCCAGGAGTGATGAAGCTAAAGCCATCGGACTCCCTATGGGAGCACCTATTTTTAAATGGGAAAGTTTTTGTAAAATAAATCATATTCAAATATTATCCTCTAACTATCCATTATATGGTGACTTAAGTAGTCGTGTAATGTCTATTCTCGAGCAATTAACACCTAACGTGGAAATATATAGTATTGACGAAGCCTTTATTGAGTTTAATAATTTAGAGAATGATAATGAGTTTGGCCTTAAAATACGTGAACGTATTTTAAAATGGATAGGTATTCCAACTTCTGTAGGTATAGCTCCAACAAAAGCATTGTCTAAAGTAGCAAATAAAATAGCACGAAAATTTTCGAAAGAAACCAAAGGAGTTTATGTTATAGATTCTGAAGAAAAGCGGATTAAAGCTTTAAAATGGATTAAAATTGAAGATGTATGGGGTATAGGTTATGGACTTCAAAAACGATTAAAAGCTAAAAATTGTAAAACAGCTTATGATTTTGTGCAATTACCAGATGAGTGGATACGCAAGCATTTTTCAATTGTAGAATGGCGACTTAAAAAAGAATTAGAAGGTATTTCAAAATTAACATTAGATCATTTGAAAACCAAACGTGCCATTGCAACTACACGAAGTTTTGAATATACGTATTCTGATATTGATAATATAAAAGAACGCATTTCGACTTTTGCGAGCAGTTGCGCTGAAAAATTAAGAGTACAAGGTTCCAGTTGCTATGTTATTTATGTTATATTAAGAAGTGACCGTCATAAAAAAAATACAGAGCAACATCGTGTAAGTACAATTGTTAATTTACCATATCCTACAGACTCATCCATTATTATAAGTAATGAAGCAGTAAAAGCAGTAATGACTATTTTTAAAAAAGGTGTAAAATACAAGCGTGCAGGTGTTATTGTCACAGGGTTAGTGCCTACGGATAATTTTCAACTCAATTTATTTCAGAAAGAAAACCCAAAACATAAACCATTGATGCAATCGATAGATATTTTAAATACAAAATATGGCGATTATAAAATAAAATTGGCTAATCAAGATTTAAAACGTACTTGGAAAATGCGTCAAGAACGCTTATCGCCAAGGTACACGACAGATATTAATGATATTATAAAAGTAAAATGATACTACATAAATCTAAACACCTTACATTTTTTACTCCTGAAAATTTTAAAGATACAGGCGCTCATTTTTTTGATACAGGTATTTCAGCAGGTTTTCCATCACCAGCTGAAGATTTTAAACAACAACGTTTATCATTAGATAAAGAACTTATTAAAAATAAAGAAGCAACTTTTTTTGCACGGGTTAGTGGGCAATCTATGATAGGAGCAGGATTAGATGATAACGATCTTTTGGTTATTGATAGAAGTTTAGATCCTGCACATAATAAAATTGCGGTTTGTTTTTTAGATGGTGAGTTTACTGTAAAACGATTAAAAATTGAAAATGAAGAGTTATGGTTACAGCCAGAAAACCCTAGTTATAAGCCTATTCAAGTTACTGAAGAGAATAACTTTGTAATTTGGGGTATCGTTACTAATGTGATTAAAAGAGTTTAATTTATATAGTGCAGAATATTGTTTATAAACGAGCAGAATTAAATACAGAATTGAAGCAAATTCTACAGCTTCAAAATGCAAATTTACCTAATACTGTTTCAGAAACAGATCAAATTAAAGAGGCGTTTTTAACGGTAGTTCATAACTTTAAACTGCTTAAAGCAATGAATAATGTGTGCCCACATATTATCGCTGTAGACAAGAAAAAAGTGATTGGATATGCTTTGTGTATGGATAAAGCTTTTAATGATAGCATAGATATTATTAAACCATTATTTGAAAAAATAGAAAAGAACGATATGGTATCTAATTTAAAATATATTGTTATGGGACAAGTTTGCATTGCTAAAACATATAGAGGGCGAGGTGTTTTTAGAAAACTTTATCAAGTAATGAAAAAAGTATTACAATTAGATTATGATGTCCTTATTACAGAAGTAGATACTAAAAACATAAGATCTGTGAATGCACATCGTGCAATTGGATTTAATGTATTATATTCATATCGCTCTAATCAACAAGATTGGCAAATTATATATTTAAATTTAAAATAGATTTTTTTAAAACCACAACACTAACTTTATTAAAATGACTGAGCAAAAAAACTACAAACAAGCTTTATCTACACTTGTTACCGTATTTTTCTTTTGGGGATTTATTGCTGCTTCTAATGGTGTATTCATTCCGTTTTGTAAAACGTATTTTGCAATTGATCAATTTCAATCTCAATTAGTTGACTTCGCATTTTACGGAGCATATTATTTTGGTGCTTTGGTACTATTTATACTATCAAATACTAAAGGAAAAGATATTATGAATGCTTGGGGTTATAAAAATGGGATTATATATGGACTTTTATTAAGTGCTTTGGGTGCAGTTGTTATGTTTCCAGCTATAGCAGGCGCAGAACCAGGAGATTCTAATGTATTTTATTATGTGTTGATTGCATTGTTTATTGTTGGACTAGGGTTCTCTATTCAACAAACGGCAGCAAATCCCTTTGCTATAGCTTTAGGAGATCCAGAAAAAGGTGCACATCGATTAAATTTGGCTGGAGGAGTAAATTCTTTTGGAACAACAATAGGACCTATAGTAATTGCACTTATTTTATTTGGATCTGCACCAAAATCGGGAGCAGAATTAGATGCTTTAATTACTAGTGGGGGTATCAAACTTTCAACAATACAATATTTATATTTAGCAGTTGGAGGTTTGTTTGTGTTAGCAGCAGCTTTATTTTATTTTTCTAAAAGATTACCTCAAGGAAAAGCAGATGCAACAATTATAAAAGCGCCAAAAGCTATAGGTGCATTAACAATAATGACTATCTTATTAATTGCTTGTTTTTATTTGATTTTTGGTCAATACAAAAATGAGATACCAGACAATGACTTTATTTTAAAGCTAACCATCGTAAGTTTAGTTATTGTTATAGGAGTTTTGTTAATTTCTAATATGATGGCTAAAAAAAATGAAACAGGATGGGGAGCTATGCGTTATCCACAGCTAGTTTTAGGGATGCTAGCTATATTTACCTATGTTGGTGTTGAAGTTACCATTCAAAGTAATTTAGGAGAACTATTAAAATTTGTAACAAAAACTGTTAACGGCGTAGACTTGAATCCATTAGGATTAAGAGCAATGAGTGATACTGAGATAGCTCCATTAATATCAATGTATTGGGGAGGACTAATGATAGGAAGATGGGCTGGAGCCATTACTGTATTTAATCCATCTAATAAAATAAAAACGTGGTTATATATCCTTGTTCCTTATATTGCTTTTGGAGTTATTTTATTTGTGAATTATATCTCTGGTTTTAGCGTAAAAGGATTATTCTTGTTTGCAATTTGTGTAGCGATACAAATAGGAGCATTTTTTGTAGGTAAAGATAAACCGGCTCTAACACTCAAAATATTTGGATTGTTGGGAGTGTTTGCTATTTTAATTGGGCTATTTACTAGCGGTACAGTGGCATTGTTTGCCTTTTTAAGTGGAGGATTGTTCTGCTCTATTATGTGGCCTAGTATTTTTGCATTAAGCATTAGAGGTTTAGGAAAATATACATCTCAAGGATCTGCATTTTTAATTATGATGATCTTAGGAGGAGCAATAATCCCGCCATTACAAGGAAAGTTAGCAGATGTTATAGGAATTCATAATTCATATTGGATAGCTGCAGGATGCTTTTTATACTTAGCATTTTTTGCACAACGAGTTGAAGGTTTAATAAGAAAAGCTAAAGTAATTTAAAAAAATAATGATATAAAACAAAAAACGCGGAGCAATTAGCTTCGCGTTTTTTGTTTTATATAGATTAAGAAATTAATCAGCTAATACAATAACTTTATTATCTTTCATTTCTATAGTTCCAGAATTAATAGCTAATAACATTCCTTTATCACCTTTAGTAAATTTGTCTTGAACTTCTTCTTCTAATTGAATATCTCCAAAAATTTTCACATTCCCTTCTTTTAATAAAGATACAATAGGTGCGTGATTATTTAACATTTCAAAGTCACCATTTACACCTGGTACAGAAATAGAGTTTACTTCTCCACTGAATAAAGTTGCTTCTGGGGTTACAATTTCTAAATACATAAATAAAAGGTATTTAATTTATTTCCGTAAAAACGAAAAACTTATTATTTATTACGCTTCAGCTAACATTTTCTCTCCAGCTTCAATCGCTTCTTCTATAGTTCCTTTAAGGTTAAAAGCAGCTTCTGGTAAATGATCTAATTCACCATCCATAATTTGATTAAACCCTTTAATTGTTTCTTTAATATCAACTAATACTCCTGGGATACCTGTAAATTGCTCAGCTACATGGAATGGTTGAGATAAGAAACGTTGTACACGTCTTGCTCTACCTACAGCCATTTTATCTTCTTCAGATAATTCTTCCATACCAAGGATCGCAATAATATCTTGTAACTCTTTATAACGTTGTAACAACTCTTTTACACGTTGCGCACAATTATAATGTTCATCACCTAAAATATCAGCAGTTAAAATTCTAGATGTAGAATCTAATGGATCTACAGCAGGATAAATACCTAACTCTGCAATTTTACGAGATAATACTGTTGTCGCATCTAAGTGAGCAAATGTTGTGGCTGGTGCTGGATCTGTTAAATCATCTGCAGGAACGTAAACCGCTTGTACAGATGTAATAGATCCTTTTTTAGTAGAAGTAATACGCTCTTGCATAGCACCCATCTCTGTTGCTAATGTAGGTTGATATCCTACCGCAGATGGCATACGCCCAAGTAATGCAGATACTTCAGAACCTGCTTGTGTAAAACGGAAAATATTATCTACGAAAAATAATACATCTTTCCCTTGACCATCTCCAGCTCCATCACGGAAATATTCAGCAATAGTTAAACCAGATAATGCTACACGAGCACGAGCTCCAGGAGGTTCATTCATTTGCCCAAATACGAAAGTTGCTTTAGATTCTTTCATTACAGATTTATCAACCTTAGTTAAATCCCATCCGCCATCTTCCATAGAGTGCATGAAATCATCACCATATCTAATAATACCTGATTCTAACATCTCACGAAGTAAATCATTTCCTTCACGAGTACGTTCTCCTACTCCTGCAAATACAGAAAGACCACCGTGACCTTTTGCTATATTGTTAATCAATTCCTGAATTAATACTGTTTTACCTACTCCAGCACCTCCAAATAATCCAATCTTACCACCTTTTGCATAAGGCTCAATAAGATCAATTACTTTAATACCTGTAAATAAAACTTCAGTAGAAGTTGATAAATCTTCAAATTTTGGTGCCTCCCTGTGAATAGGAAGTCCATCATTTCCAGCTTTAGGTAAATCTCCTAAACCATCAATGGCATCTCCAATTACATTAAAAAGACGACCGTATACATCACCACCAATTGGCATTTGTATAGGAGCACCAGTAGCATTAACTTCTGTTCCTCTATTTAAACCATCTGATGAATCCATTGCTATAGTACGAACAGTATCTTCACCAATGTGAGATTGTACTTCAAGTACTAATTTTGAACCATCTGGCTTATTAATTTCTAACGAATCATAAATCTTTGGTAGTTCAGAACCAGCTCCGAATTCAACATCGATAACTGGACCTACTATTTGTGCAACTTTACCTGTAACTTTAGACATTACTTATGTGTTTATTGTTTTGCTAAAATGATAAACGAAAATACAGCTTGATTTTCGCGCTGCAAAGATATATTTTTTAATTAAAAATAAAGGTGTTTAAATTCAAAAAATAGATATTTTTTTAGAACTTGTTTTTTAACTAAAAAAGAAAGGGTTTAAAATAAAAAACCCAGAACAAAATTCTGGGTCTTAAGTTTTTATATAATATTATTTTTATTGTAAAGTTGCAGGGTAAATTACTGGAAAATCTCCAATATTGTATAGTTGTCCTGCTGCTTCAAAGTTAGAGCCATAAGTAGCATCAATAGCCCTCATGAACTCATTAGCGATAAGCGCATAACCTCTTGCTGTAGGATGTACCCCATCTAGTGAAAAAGCGCCACCTGTTACCAATGCATTAGTAAGTTCGAAATCACCTGAAGAAAGTCCTGTACTAAGTATTGTATTTGCATCTACAAAAGCAAATCCAGCAGATGTAGCTGCTGTTTGTAATGTTGCATTAAAATTAGCTGTAGCTGTTTGAATTTCTTGACGTTCGCTTGGTATTAATACAAAACGATCTGCTAATGGTAATGTAATGCCTTGTGCAGAAAATTGTGCTGCTAATGTTGGAGGTAAACCAGCATTTGTTAAAAAAGTCATAGTATCAGAATCAATGGTTCCAATTATTGGTAAGCTAGTAAGTGTTAATAAATCATTTTCATTGGCTTGCCTTGTTTGTCCATAAGTTTGCCCTAATAAACCGGCTACAAGGCCTATTGTTTGTGGGTCTGTAGGTAATCCTAAACTTCCAACAAATGCAGCAAAATTAGGATCTCCACCTAATATCGTTGCTAATGTTGTGGAAATATCTGCCAAATCTTCATCCTCAATCACAACAGGGCTAGCCGCATCTGTTGCAAAAACTATTGAACGTTCTGGCATTTGCAAGGCAGTATACACTTGATTTAGCATACCAAAAATACTGTTTAGTATAGGTATTTGAGGTCCAAAATCTGGGTTAGCTGGACTTAAAGGTGCAAACGGTACCGTATTAAAAAATGCAATTGCAGTAACATCTGGAATATTAGCAACAACTGCTTGTGCTCCACTATTTGATATTGCTGTAAATATACTTTGAACTGAAGCATCAAAAACACCTTGAGACGTTATGGCATCTCTAGTTTGATCACCACCACTTGTTGCAAAACCTAATACATCATTATTACCAATCCATAAAGATACGAAAGTTGGGTTTTGAGCTAAAGCATCTTCTAAAACAGAAGCATTTGGAGATGATGCCATTCTTACAAAATAAGGATTAGCAGTAGGTGGGTTTGTTCCTAAACCAGAAATATTGCCCAAACCATTAAATGCTACTTGAAAACTACGTAATCCAGGTACTCCCATGTTATTAAATGGACCAGTAGGATTATTTAATGCAATATCTGTAGTTGGGGTAGCTGGGAGAGATGCAGGACCAGATCCATCAAAAAATAACCTAGGCCCAAAACCAGGAAGTGGATTACCCCCTAATAATAAGCCTCCAACATTATCACTAGTTAAAGGTTGATTGAAAGCACTACCACCTACTAAGCCAAATCTTTGTGATAATAAATTTGGAAATGAATTTGCTTGACCAGCTCGAAATAAAGCATTATCTGTAAAACCAGCAGTTAATGAATTACCTATAGATACAAAGTTTGCGAAATTTGCAGCTCCAGCAGATAATTCTGGAGTAGGATCAACTTGAACACTATCATCGTCATTACTACAAGCTGTAAATGCTACAAAAAGGAGGCATAACCATATATATTTTGTTTTCATAATACTATTCTTTTTCATCTGTTTATTGATATTTTTATTAATTCAGTCAGATGCAATTCTTCAATAATTATTTTTGATTTTTATATTAGAATAATTATTCTGACTCATTTCTTTTTATAAATTATTAATAGTCCAAGACACAAAAAATTGTGACCCAATTAAACCTGTTCCAAAAGCAGTAAAGTATTCATCTCCTAATAAATTAGTCGCTCCTACTTTAAATGTAGATTTTAAACTGGGTAATCTATAATTTACTTGTAAATCTATTGTTTGGTACGCAGGTACATCACCATCAGCAAAAGGAGCTTGCCAGAAATAAGTATCACTCCATCTCCAAGCTACGTTGAAACCAAAATCTTTAAATAAATCGGTATGCCCAAGAGAAGCTTTTACTT
This sequence comes from Flavobacteriaceae bacterium, assembly GCA_003443635.1. Lineage (NCBI taxonomy): Bacteria > Pseudomonadati > Bacteroidota > Flavobacteriia > Flavobacteriales > Flavobacteriaceae > Flavobacteriaceae bacterium. The sequence continues at coordinate 576,940 of CP031964.1, forward strand.
TATGTTTGGCTGTATTAAAACCAGGCCTAAAATCAGGATCTGAAGCTTGATCAAATTCAAAATCAGCAAATGTGTAGTTTATACCAAAATCAAAACCACCAAATAATCTAGCATTAACTCCAGCTGTAGCTCCAAAAGATTCAATATCAGCATCAGAATTTGTTGTAGTTTGAAATACTCTTGAGTTTCCGTTTGCTAAAGCTTGTATACCAGTACCATCAAAAACGGAAGCTCCTGGAGTTATTGGAGCTACCACATTTTCTCTTGCAATAAAATCTCTGTAATTACTATAATAACCACTAACGTCTACTGTAACACGTTTGTCTAATAACTGACTTCTGTATCCTACTTCAAAAGATGTTACTTGTTCTGGTTCAACTAAATCAGGATTGGCAATTTCTAATAAAGCTGGATTACCAGTAGCAGCAAAAGCAGCAGCAGAACTAGCAGTATAAGAATTTTCATAGGCTAAGTTACCATTAATTGTTACGTCAGTACCATCACTTAAGGCTGTAATTCTTTCAAAACGTTCAGGGTTTCCAGGAGCAGAACCAACTAATATTGCAGCACCTAAATCTAAGCCTAAAAAGAGATCTTGATTTGTTGGATTTCTAAACCCAGTTTGTACAGCGGCTCTTAAGTTGTGATTACGTTCTTCTCCTAACGTTAAACCAACAGATAAGCGTGGAGAAAAGAATCCATCAAAAAACTCATTTTTATCATAACGACCAGACCCTGTTAATTTCACCCTATTATCTGCTAACTCTTTTTGTATCTGTATATAAGCACCTACTTCATTAAAGTTGATGGGTCCATTAATATCGGTAAAAATAGTCCCGTTAGAGTTTAAACTATATTCTCTAAAAGAGCCACCAACTTGAATATCAAGAATATCACTTAATAAATGACTAAAATTATAATTGGCATCAGCATGATAAAATTTTGATTCATCTTGGAATCTAGATCCAGTTTGTAAATCAGGATCAGCAATAACACGGTCAAATACTTGTTGAAACTCATTGGTACCTGGAATTAAACGCCCAGTATCAGCTGCTGCTCTAGCTGCATCATGAATTTGATCTTGAGTTAGATTATTAGGATTTCCAGCTAAAGTGATTCCTGCGAAGGTATTAATATAATCTCCAAACCATTGTGTGTCAGATTTCCAGGCCCTGTTAATATTAATGCCTGTAAAAACTAGATCATAGGAATCTCTGGCATCGTCATCATTTACATAACCACGTAAAAAGAAATTATCATTTTTCACTTCTATTTTGTGCTGTTGAAAGAAAAAATCATTTAATACATTTCTATTTGTTGCTTGAAATATCGTAGAACCAACACCAACTCGACCAGTATAAGAAATTTCAAAATCATCTGCAAAAGGACGATATGCTAAAGTCCAATCTGCTTTTATGCTCTCAGCATCATACTCTGTTAAATCTTGTTCTGCATAACCAGTTCTACTAACCTCTACATCTGGAATTATTCCTAATCCTCCAGAAGCAGTTCTTATATTTGTTGATACCTCATCTCCATAAACATTTAAGCCGTTAAAATTAAGATTAGATGATCTTGTTCCTCCAGGAGTATCCAAATCTTGTTGACTATCTGCAAACCAATCTGTTCCGTCTAAATAAGAGAAATTAACTTTTGCAGCAAGTTTTTCACTAAACTTATAAGCTGCTTTAAACCCAAAATCATAATATACGTTATCTCCAGCTGCATCTTGAGAAGTTAATCCTGATCTAGCATAAGCTTTAACTCCTTGTTCGTCAAAAGGACTTTTACTTTGTAAGAACAAAATACCATTAAACGCATTAGCTCCATATAGAGCAGAAGAAGCTCCAGGAAGAATTTCTACACTTTGGACATCTAATTCTGATACTCCAACTAAGTTTCCTAAAACTATATTTAGCGCTGGTACTGAATTATCAGCTCCATCAACGAGTTGTACAAATCTTGGATTATTAAAATCTGCAAATCCTCTGGTATTGATTTGCTTAAAAGTTAAACTACCAGTATTAAGATCTACACCTTTTAAATTCTCTAAGCCATTATAAAAATCTGCTGAAGGGGTGTTTTTTATCGCTTTTATTCCATAGCGTTCTATAGATACAGGAGATTCAAAAACACGCTCAGGTGTTCTAGAAGCAGAAATAACAATTTCATCTAGCTCACTGCCTTCTTTTAAAGAAACATCAAAAACTTGAGAATTATTAGTTATTTCCTTTCTTACAGTTTCGAACCCAATGCTACTTATTTGTATAATAAAAGGAGGGTTTAAATCTGTTTTTAGAGTATAATTTCCATCAAAATCTGTACTTACTCCAGTTGAAGTTCCTACAATTAAAACATTTGCACCAAGAAGGGGCTGCCCACTATTATCTGTAATTTTACCGGTTACTGTTGTTTGTGAGTATGAAAACACACAAAATAACAATAAAAAAATCTTAAATATTGTTTTCATTTATGGATATTAGTTTAAAATGAAAAGCAAGATATATAATTATATTGTAGAACAATCAAAAATCCATAAAAAATTATGCATGCATAGTACTTTTTAACATAAATGAATACTGAAAACCCATAAAATCAACTAATTTTATGGGTTTTATAAGTTTTAATATTATAAATAGAGAATTATTCTACAGTGACAGATTTTGCTAAATTCCTTGGTTGATCTACATTTTTATCTAACATTACTGCTATATGATAAGATAATAATTGTAAAGGGATAGTTGTTAATAATGGATAAAGGGATTCGATAGTTTCTGGAACTTCAATTGTATAATCTGCTAATTTAGTGACATTAACATCTCCTTCAGAGACAATAGCAATTATTTGTCCCTTACGAGATTTAATTTCCTGAATGTTACTTGTAACTTTATCGTAATGACCTTTTTTTGTTGCAATAACAAAAATAGGCATATTTTCATCTATAAGAGCAATAGGGCCATGCTTCATTTCTGCTGCGGGATAACCTTCAGCGTGAATATAAGAGATTTCTTTTAGTTTTAATGCGCCTTCTAATGCTACAGGGAAATTATAACCTCTACCTAAATATAAACAGTTTTTAGATTCTTTATATGCTTCAGCTATTGTTTTTATATGGTTGTCTAAAAGAAGTGTTTTTTCTACTTTTTCAGGAATTAACTCTAATTCATTTAAATTTAAATAGTAATCAGAATTTGATATCGTTCCTTTGGCTTTAGCTAATTTAATAGCGATTAATGTTAAAAGAGTTATTTGAGTTGTAAAAGCTTTTGTAGAAGCAACTCCTATTTCTGGCCCAGCATGGGTATATGCTCCTGCATGAGTTTCTCTAGCTATAGATGACCCAACAACATTACAAACACCAAAAACAAAAGCTCCTCTAGATTTTGCTAATTTAATTGCGGCTAAAGTATCCGCAGTTTCTCCAGATTGAGAAATTGCAATTACAACATCATTTTCATTAATCACAGGGTTTCTATACCTAAATTCTGAAGCATATTCAACTTCAACAGGTATTCTGGCTAGATCTTCAAAAATGTATTCTGAAACTAATCCGGCATGCCAAGAAGTTCCACAAGCAACAATAATGATTCTGTTGGCGTTCAGGAATTTTTGAAGATTATCATCAATACCTGCCATTCTAATAATTCCTTCTTTTGCTAAAAGACGCCCTCTATAAGTATCTTTTATAGCGTGAGGTTGCTCAAAGATTTCTTTAATCATAAAATGATTATAACCTCCTTTTTCAATTTGTTCAAGATTCATTTGCAGTTCTTGTACATAAGGATTAACTAGAGAATCATCTTTAATTTTTCTTATTTTTATATCTTTTCCTCTCCTAATAATAGCTATTTCTTCATCTTCAAGATAAATAGCATTATTAGTATATTCGATAAAAGGGGATGCATCACTAGCTATAAAAAATTCATCATCTCCGATTCCTATCGCAAGAGGACTTCCAAGTTTAGCAGCAACTATTTCGTTGGGTTTATTTTTATCAAAAACAGCAATGGCATAAGCTCCTACAACTTGAGTTAATGCTATACGAACAGCTTTTCCTAGTTTGACACCTTCATTTTTCTTAATGTCCTCTATAAGATTTATTAAAACTTCGGTATCTGTATCTGAATGAAATATATAGCCCCTTTTGGTAAGCTCTTTTTTTAGAGATTCATAATTCTCTATAATGCCGTTATGAATTATTACAAGATTTCCTGAGTTTGAAAAATGTGGATGAGAATTAATGTCATTTGGAATACCATGTGTTGCCCAACGTGTATGGCCTAAACCAACATAACCATCAGTAGAGATTTCTTTTTTAGCTTTAAGTTCTAAAGCATCTACTTTCCCTTTAGTTTTTGATAAGTTGATTTGCTTACCATCATATAAAGCTATACCAGCACTATCGTACCCTCTATATTCTAATCGTTTTAAGCCTTTTAATATAATTGGATAAGCTTCTCTATAACCAATGTAGCCAACAATTCCGCACATAAATATAATTTAATTATTAGGTTCTGTAAAGAAAACTCTTAATACTGGTCTTCTTGATACATCATTTGTGTTGTTGCCGATAAGTACAGTTCCTCTAGGAGATAAAAATGTTCCAATAGGAACTCTTTCTGCTATTTGATTTTCGTCTAATAAAGGAAGGTCTAAAACAGATCCACTATCAACATTACCAGCTACCACTAAACCTAATTTTACATTTGTCGAATCTCTAAGAATAAGATTGTTAATATGATCGGTAATCCTTATTCTGTATGTTAAACCTTCACCATTTGGATCATTATCAACCCTAGTTAATGGACGAAGATGAATATTTCTAGCTTCAGGAGAATCCACAGTTACAGATTGATCTAAAAAATAGTCAATAAGGGGAATATTGTTATTTAAGTCATATATATATACTCGATCAGGTTCTTCACCCTGAACAATACTTTGATCTACATGAAAATCTAAGAAAGCCTCATTTACCAAACGTTTAATATTTGTACCATCTATAAAACTATTCTTGAAATTTTCGAATTCTGAAGAATCTCCATTTTCGTCTCCATTAAAAAGATTTATAATAGCCATAGAACCTTCTCCTCCTTTTAAGAAAAGCCTGTCATCTCCATTTTGAGGGTCTCCATCAGCAAGAGGAATGAAATCGTTGTTAAAAATATTTACAGTATTTCCTGTAAAACTTAAGATTAAAGACTCTGGGCTTCCCTGAGTAGTGTTATTAGAATTGTCTTGAACCGTATAAAAAATGGTTATATTGCCATTCGAAAGGTCAAATAAAGTCATTGATCCATTATCGTTTACAGGTTCAGCTTTTATATAAATCCCTCTAAAATGATCATTGAAATTATTTCTATTACTTAATTCAGGTTGACCTTCCCTATTAAATATTAAATCTTCCCAAAAACTATTTGGATTATCTAATCGTACTCTTATCGCAGGAGTTAATCTTTGAGTTACAAAAATTTCACCTGTATCTTGATCTACTTCAGTTAAAGTAATCTGACGTAAATTAGGAAAAAAGTTATTATTTTGAAATAATAACTCACCTTCCAATAGTGATTGTGGAATTATATCGGTTTCAGATGTTGATCCGTTAGAAAAGTATATTTGATCATTTCCTTGGTCTGAATTTGGATCAAAATCCCTTAAAAAAAAATTGTTCTCATGAATAGAGAGCCTAATAGGGTTATTAGGATCGCCAAATATTGAATCTATACTAAATTCAGGAATATTATTGCCAATGTTAGTGCCAGGGATAGCATCACTAAAATAAGGTAAAGTAAATATGATAGAATCTACTACAACACTCTGATTCTCTCCAGTAAAAACAGGATCAAATAAAGGGAGAGACATTTGAGAAACAATATTCGCAGTTGATCCACCATAAACAGGATCATTAAAATAGCCTAATAAATAATTAGGTAAATTACTAGATTGTAAAGGCGTTATTCTTTTATTATGTGTAATAATTGGAAATGTTTCGTTCGCAGTATTAAAATTATCTCCTCCAATAATATCAGATCCTACAGAAGCGAAATCATTTTCGCAAGCTATAATAGCCGTTGTTAAAACTGCTAAAAACGCAATATTTTTAATTATGTTTTTAATGTTTTTCATATAAATAATACTCCTAAAAAGTTAAATCTCAGTATTGTAAAACCCAGTATATGCTTCGGCAAAAGTATCTGGACCTTGAAAATCTAATACAGGTTTATTACAAGCATCTAAATGCTTTTGTAATTCTTCTGGAATTTCTTCTGATGCAATAATCAGGCCATCCGAATAATCTATAGCAACTTTCATAATATTATTATATGAAGGCTCTTGAAGTGTTTGTATAGATGCCTCATCAATATTATCGAATTTTACTTTATTAATCATTTCATTATTTAACGTTCCATCAAAGCTTTGATTGTATACAGAGGTTACAATTTTACTGTCAGTAAATAAAGGTTCATCTTTATAATATTCTTTTAAATATAAAGGAAGAAGAGAAGCTAACCACCCATGAACATGAATAATATCTGGAGACCAATTTAATTTTTTTACAGTTTCAATAACTCCTTTTGCAAAAAATATTGAACGCTCATCATTGTCTGGAAATAAATTTCCATCTTCATCAGTTAAAGTAGCTTTCCTTTTGAAATACTCTTCATTATCAATAAAATAAACTTGAATTCTTTCTTTAGGAATAGAAGCTACTTTTATAATAAGCGGCATATCAAGGTCATTAATCACAAGATTTATACCCGATAAGCGTATTACTTCATGAAGCTGATGACGCCTTTCGTTTATATTTCCATACCTAGGCATGAATATTCTTATTTGCCCACCTTGCTTATTTACCATTCTTGGTGCTTCAAAAGACATTGAAGAAATTTCAGTTTCTGGTAAATAAGGAACTACTTCTGATGAGACATACAATATTTTTTTCTCTTTCATAAACCTTATAATGCTATATTAAAATAAAAACACGCAAAATTACAAAAATTATGCAGATTACAAGTAATATATTAATTTTGCTCGCTGTTAATTTTTTAATAACGTGAAGATATTTAATTCTAAGACTGAAATAAGCCAAACAATTGTTAATTTAAAAACAAAGGGTTTTAAAATTGGATTTGTTCCGACAATGGGAGCTTTACATCAGGGACATCTATCTTTAGTATCTCAAGGATTAAAAGAAAACAATATTGTTATTGTAAGTATTTTTGTGAATCCAACACAGTTTGACAAAGAAGAAGATTTAGTTAAATATCCACGAACTTTAGATAGAGATGTAGATTTACTTAAAGCAGTTTCAGAAGATAAGATTTTAGTATATACTCCATCCGTTAAAGATATCTATGGTGATAAAGTTGTATCTATTTCATTTTCTTTTGATGGATTAGAATATGAAATGGAAGGTAAATTTAGAGACGGACATTTTGACGGAGTTGGTACTATTATTAAGCGTTTTTTCGAAATCCTTCAACCTGATAATGCTTATTTTGGAAAGAAAGATTTTCAACAACTTCAAATCGTAAAAAAACTAACCGAAAAAGAGAAATTACCAGTGACTATAAGAGGTTGCGAAATTTATAGAGAACCTAATGGTTTAGCAATGAGTTCTCGAAATGAGCGACTAACTTCAGAATATAAAGAAGCGGCGCCATTTATATATAAAACCTTAAAAGCTGCCAAAAAAATGTTTGGCACAAAAAGTGCTAATCAAGTAACGGAATGGGTTAATAATGTATTTAAAGAACATAAATTATTAGAATTAGAATATTTTATAATTGCAGATATTAAAACCTTAAAACCAATACAAAGAAAATCTAATAAAAAAACGTATCGTGCATTTATTGCAGTGTATGCAAAAAGCATTCGACTAATAGATAATATCGCACTTTAATTTAATTACCTTTGCCCAATGCAAATTCAAGTAGTAAAATCTAAAATTCATCGTGTAAAAGTTACAGGAGCTGATCTTAACTATATAGGGAGTATTACCATAGATGAGGATTTAATGGACGCTGCAAATATTATACAAGGAGAAAAAGTTCAGATTGTTAATAATGACAATGGCGAGCGATTAGAAACTTATGTTATTCCTGGTCCTCGAAATTCTGGCGAAATTACTCTTAATGGTGCAGCTGCAAGAAAAGTTGCTGTTGGTGATACACTAATATTAATAACTTATGCGTTTATGGAACTTGAAGAAGCTAAAACATTTAAACCGTCTTTAGTGTTCCCTGATGAGAGCACTAATTTATTAAAATAAACCTTTGAATAAAACCACCAAAAAACTCCTTAAAATTAGCATTCCACTATTGCTAGCAGTTTTTTTTGGATGGTATACTTTTTCAAGAACCCCAATATCAGAAATCACTCCATATTTTAAAAATGCTAACTATGGTTGGATTGCTCTTGGGCTTTTATTTGGGTTTTTAAGTCATTTGTCAAGAGCTTATCGATGGAAATATTTGATAGAACCTATGGGATATACATTGAGATTTCCTAATAGTTTAATGGCAGTTTTAATCACATACTTATCAAACTATGGAGTCCCACGCTCTGGTGAAGTACTTCGTGCTGCGGTAATAACAAATTATGAAAATGTACCTTTTGAAAAAGGTTTTGGAACTATAGTTGCCGAACGCGTTGCAGATTTATTAATCCTTTTTATAATAATAGGGATAACTCTTATTATAGAATTTGATTTCATCTTACAACTTTTAAAAGATAATTTCCCGGTACAAAAACTTATAACTATAGGGATTTTAGGTTTAATAATATTAACTGTTGGATATTTTTATATCAAAAAAAGCACTTCAAAAATTGCTTTAAAAATTAAATCTCTTTTCTCAGGTTTAATGGAAGGGGTATTTAGTATTTTTAAGATGAAACATAAATGGGCATTTATATTTCACACCTTATTTATATGGGGAATGTATTTGGCTATGTTTTATGTTACTACTTTTGCAGTGCCAGAGTTAGATAATGTTTCTATAGGCGCTATATTAATTGCATTTATCGCTGCAAGTTTTACGATAGCTGTTACTAATGGAGGTATTGCTGTATATCCATTAGCAGTTCAGAAAGCATTTTCAATTTTTGCTATTTCTGCAACTCCTAGTCTTGCTTTTGGTTGGATTATGTGGACATCGCAGACCGCTATGGTTATTATTTTAGGGAGTCTTTCCTTTATATTTTTACCTATTTATAATAAATCCCGAAAAAAGGAGAGTTAGTAAGATTTAAATATCATTTTACGATTTATTGCTAATTGATTAACTTGCGTACCAAACCTAAGTCAAAATGAAAACCAAGCTAACAACCTTATTATTGTTTTTGTGTATAGTGTCAAATGCACAAACAATTTACGAAGAATTTAAATCTAATAAACTAGGAGTTTCAAGACAAATTAAAATTCAACTTCCTAGAAATTATGAAACTAATACCGATAAAAGTTACCCATTATTTATAGTACTAGATGGCGATTATTTATTTGAAGTCGTAGCAGGTAATGTAGATTACTATTCGTATTGGGAAGACATGCCAGAATCTATTGTTGTAGGGATTAATCAAATTGATAGTAGAGATACGGATCTTTATTACTCTGATCAAAACTATTTTCCAGCAGAAACAGGAATAGATTTTTTTGAATTTATAGGAATGGAACTCATTCCACATATAAATAAAACCTATAGAACTGAGAATTTTAAAATTGCAGTAGGTCATGGAGAAACTGCCAATTTTATTAATTATTATTTATTTAAGGACAACCCTTTGTTTCAAGCATATATTGCGTTAAGCCCATATTTTGCTGAAGGAATGATTGAGAATATTCCTGAACAATTAAAACAATTGGAAGCAAAGAAATTTTACTATTTGGCAACAGCTTCAAATGATAGAAAATCAATTAAAGAAGATTCAGAAAATTTGAATGCTAGTTTATCGTCAATTGATGAAACAAAACTATCCTATAGTTTTGATAATTTTGAAGGGACAACACATTATTCTATGCCAGCTCATGGGATACCAAAAGCGTTAGAAAATATGTTTTATGTATATCAACCAATAAGCAAGGATGAATATAAAGAAACAATGCTGACATACGAAGGCTCTCCAGTTGAATATTTAAACGAAAAATATAAAACAATTTTTGATTTATTTGGAATTGAAAAACAAGTTTTAATAAACGATTTTCAAGCAGTAGCATCTGCAATTGAGAAAAAAGAAATTTATGATGCATACGAAGAATTGTCTAAAATAGCTCGTAAGCATTACCCAGGAACACTTTTAGGCACCTATTATTTAGCGCGTTATCAAGAAGAAACCGGATCTCCTAAAAAAGCAATGCGAACTTATAAATCTGCTTACATAATGGATGAAATAGCTGGTATTACTAAAGATTTTATGCTTGAAAAAGCAGAAGAAATTAAAGCAGACTTTGGATATTAATGGCAAAAGTTAAGACTACTTTTTTTTGCCAGAATTGTGGCAATCAATTTGCGAAATGGCAAGGACAATGTTCCACTTGTAAAGAATGGAATACCATAGTGGAAGAAGTTATTCAAAAACCTGAAAAGAGTGATTGGAAATCACCATCCACTCAAACCTCTAAACGAATTTCAAAGCCCTTAAAGATTAAAGAAATTGATTCTGCTCAAGAAGCACGAATGAGTACATTTGATGGAGAGTTTAATCGTGTTTTAGGAGGTGGAATTGTGCCAGGATCGCTCACACTTTTAGGAGGTGAACCAGGGATAGGAAAAAGTACATTACTGCTTCAAATTTCATTAAGGCTGCCCTATAAGACATTATACGTTTCAGGCGAAGAAAGTCAGAAACAAATCAAGATGCGTGCTGAACGTATTCATCCAGAAAATGACAATTGTTATATTCTTACTGAGACAAAGACTCAAAATATATTTAAACAAATAACTTCGCTTCAACCAGACATTGTTATAATTGACTCCATACAGACATTACATAGCGATTATATCGAGTCCTCTTCCGGAAGTATTTCTCAAATAAAAGAATGTACAACAGAACTCATAAAATTTGCAAAAGAAACAGCAACTCCAGTAGTATTAATTGGACACATTACTAAAGATGGAAATATTGCAGGACCTAAAATTTTAGAGCATATGGTAGATACGGTATTGCAATTTGAAGGAGATCGTAATCATATATTTAGAATTTTACGTGCCAATAAAAATCGATTTGGATCTACTAACGAATTGGGAATTTATGAAATGCAAGGTTCAGGCTTACGAGAAGTAAGTAATCCATCAGAAATATTAATTTCTAAAAAAGATGAAGATTTAAGTGGTAATGCAATAGCAGTAACTGTAGAAGGAATGCGACCACTAATGATAGAAATACAAGCATTGGTTAGCACAGCTGTTTACGGAACGCCACAACGCAGTGCAACTGGCTTTAATGCTAAACGTTTAAATATGTTGCTAGCTGTATTAGAAAAGCGAGCCGGATTTCGTTTAGGTGCAAAAGACGTATTTTTAAATATTACTGGTGGTATTACTGTAGATGATCCAGCAATAGATTTAGCAGTGATTGCAGCAATTTTATCATCTAATGAAGATGTAGCACTTCAAAAAGATTTTTGCTTCGCAGCTGAAGTCGGACTCTCTGGAGAAATACGCCCTGTACAACGTATAGAACAGCGCATTTTAGAAGCCGAGAAATTAGGATTTTCAACGATTTTTGTATCTAAATACAATAAAATTTCATTAAAAAATACTACAATAAAAGTGCAACTTATTTCTAAAATTGAAGATTTGGTTGGAATTTTAGTTTAAATCGAGTTTTCAAAATTGAAAATAGTCACTTTTCAACCCCTATTTTCCTAAAAATCATTAATTTCGCAACCTTACTAGAATTAATGATATTATGAGTATGAGCTTTCCTGAATATAAAGGACTTAACTTATCTAAAATAGCTACAGAAGTTAGCAAAGATTGGGAAGATAAAGACATTTTTGAAAAGAGTATGTCTACTCGAGAAGGAAAACCACCTTATGTGTTTTTTGAAGGACCTCCTTCTGCAAATGGACTCCCAGGAGTTCATCATGTTTTGGCACGTTCTATTAAAGATATTTTTCCACGTTATAAAACAATGAAAGGGTTTCAAGTAAAACGTAAAGCGGGCTGGGATACTCATGGTTTACCTATAGAACTTGGTGTTGAAAAAGAGCTAGGGATCACTAAGGAAGATATCGGAAAAACTATTTCTGTAGAAGAGTATAATGAAGCTTGTAAAACAGCTGTAATGCGTTATACCGATGTTTGGAATGACTTAACTCAAAAAATGGGTTATTGGGTAGATATGGATGACCCATATGTAACCTATAAATCCAAATATATGGAGACTGTTTGGTGGTTGCTTAAACAGATTTATGATAAGGAGTTATTGTATAAAGGTTATACCATTCAACCGTATTCACCAAAAGCTGGAACAGGGTTGAGTTCTCACGAACTTAATCAGCCAGGTACTTATCAAGATGTTACAGATACTACTGTAGTTGCACAATTTAAAGCAATACCAGATTCGCTTCCTGAATTTTTACAAAATGAAGGAGATATTTATTTTTTAGCATGGACGACTACACCTTGGACATTGCCTAGTAATACAGCATTAACAGTTGGTCCAAAAATTGAATATGTATTGGTAGAAACTTATAATCAATATACGTTCAAACCGATGAATGTAATCCTAGCAAAATCTTTAGTAGGAAAACAATTTGCTGGAAAATTTAATCAAGTTGAAGAAAAATCAGAATTACTAAATTATACATCAGGGGATAAAACTATTCCATTTTTTATAGTTAAAGAGTTTAAAGGAAAAGATTTAATAGAGATTAAATACGAACAATTATTAGATTATGCTCTGCCTAATGATAATCCAGAAAATGCTTTTAGAGTAATTGCTGGAGATTTTGTAACGACTGAGGATGGTACAGGAATTGTTCATACATCACCTACTTTTGGAGCAGATGATGCTTTGGTTGCGAAACAAGCAATACCAGAAGTACCACCACTATTAGTAAAAGATGAGAATGATAATTTAGTACCACTTGTAGATTTACAAGGACGTTTTCGTTCTGAGATGAAAGAGTTTGGTGGAAAATATGTAAAGAATGAATATTATGCTGATGGGGAAGTACCTGAACGTTCGGTAGATGTTGAGTTAGCTATTAAGTTAAAAGAAGAAAACAAAGCTTTTAAGGTTGAAAAATATAAACATAGCTACCCTAATTGCTGGCGTACAGATAAACCAATCTTGTACTATCCACTGGACTCTTGGTTTATTAAAATAACGGATGTAAAAGATAGAATGCATGGGTTGAACCAAACCATTAATTGGAAACCTAAGTCAACTGGAGAAGGACGTTTTGGTAACTGGCTAGCTAATGCAAACGATTGGAATTTATCACGCTCACGCTACTGGGGAATTCCATTACCTATCTGGAGAGCAGAAGATGGAAAAGAAGAAATATGTATTGGATCTGTTAAAGAGCTAAAAACTGAAATGGAAAAAGCAGTTTCAGCAGGTATTTTAAAAGCAGATATTTTTTCTGATTTTGAAGTTGGCAATATGTCTGAAGAAAATTATGATAAGATTGATCTTCATAAAAATATTGTAGATCAAATTACATTAGTATCACCTTCAGGTCAACCAATGAAACGTGAAAGCGACCTAATCGATGTTTGGTTTGATTCTGGTTCAATGCCTTATGCACAGTGGCATTACCCATTTGAGAATAAAGAGTTAATTGACGATAAAAAATCGTTTCCAGCAGATTTTATTGCTGAAGGAGTAGACCAAACAAGAGGGTGGTTTTATACACTTCATGCTATTGCAACAATGGTATTTGATTCTGTAGCTTATAAAAATGTTGTGTCTAATGGATTAGTATTAGATAAAAACGGACAGAAAATGTCTAAACGCTTAGGGAATGCTACAGATCCATTTGAAACTCTAGAGAAATACGGAGCAGATGCTACACGTTGGTATATGATTGCTAATGCTAATCCGTGGGATAATTTAAAGTTTGATGTAGATGGAATTGAAGAAGTGAAACGTAAATTTTTTGGAACACTTTACAATACATATTCATTTTTTACACTATACGCTAACATTGATAAATTTAGTTATAATGAGGCTGATATTCCGTTAAACGAAAGACCAGAAATTGATCGCTGGATTCTTTCAGAATTAAATACATTAATTCAAAAGGTAGATGTATTTTATGCTGAATACGAACCTACAAAAGCAGCGCGTGTAATTTCAGAATTTACCCAAGAATATTTAAGTAACTGGTATGTACGTTTAAGTAGAAGGCGTTTTTGGAAAGGTGATTATCAAAAAGATAAAATTTCTGCTTACCAAACCCTATACACTTGTATGTTAACGATTGCAAAATTGGGAGCACCAATTGCGCCATTTTTTATGGATAGGTTGTATCAGGATTTGACTAAAACCACACAAAGTGAAAATTTTGAAAGTGTACATTTAGCAGAGTTTCCAATTGCTGATAAATCCTATATAGATAAAAGCTTAGAACGAAAAATGAAGAGTGCGCAAACAATTTCTTCATTAGTATTGTCGTTAAGAGCTAAGGAAAAGATTAAAGTAAGACAACCACTTCAAAAAATCATGATTCCTGTAGATAATGCTTCTCAAAAAGAAGAAATATTAGCGGTTTCAGATTTAATTAAAAGTGAAGTTAATGTAAAAGAAGTAGAATTATTAGAAGATGCTTCAGATATTTTAATAAAACAAATTAAACCTAATTTTAAAACACTAGGACCTCGTTTTGGCAAGGATATGAAAGTGATTGCTAATAATATTAATGCATTCACTTCAGCTGATATTAAAAAAATTGAGCAGACAGGTAGTTTGGATGTTGATATTAATGGAAAAAATATTACTTTAGAGCTTTCGGATGTAGAAATTACATCTCAAGATATAGAAGGTTGGCTTGTTGCAAATGAAGGTGCTTTAACTGTAGCTTTAGATGTAACTTTAACAGACGACTTACGAAAAGAAGGTATAGCAAGAGAACTTGTTAATCGTATTCAAAATTTACGTAAGGACTCAGGGTTTGAAGTGACTGATAGAATAGATGTTACATTACAGAATGATAATCACATTATGACTGCTGTTGAAGCTAATATCGATTATATTAAAACAGAAACGCTAACCGAAGAACTAGAAATTATTGATAATGTAAGCAATGGTATTGAGGTCGCTTTTGATGATATAAATACTAAATTGTTTATTCAAAAACATTAAAACTATGGCAATGGAATCTAAAAACAGATATTCTGATGCGAATTTAGCAGAGTTTAAAGAGTTAATATTAGAAAAGATAGAGAAAGCACAACATGATTTAGATCTTATTAAGAGTGCTTATATGAACGATCATAATAATGGTACTGAAGATACGTCTCCTACATTTAAAGCATTTGACGAAGGTAGTGCAGTTATGAGTAAAGAGTCTAATTCGCAGTTAGCAATTCGTCAAGAAAAATTTATTCGTGATTTAAAAAACGCACTAATTCGTATCGAGAATAAAACTTATGGTGTTTGTCGTGTAACAGGGAAATTAATAAATAAAGAGCGTTTAAAATTAGTGCCTCATGCAACTTTAAGTATCGAAGCAAAAAATATGCAATAAATATTAATTACAATTATTTGTCACAATATAAAAAGCGTCTCAATTTTGTTATTGGGACGTTTTTATTTTAAAATATAAAACAAACTGAAACAACTTGTTTACATACTAGTTTTAATTTACACAATTCAATTACAAGCTCAAAAAATGATTGAAAAATCAATTTCAGGACAAGGAATTGAAACTATACAAATTGATGGTAACTCTGTTTTTAAAATAAATATTGTCACAGATAAAACAGATGCTATTTCTATAAAAATGAAATCTGAAGGAGAGTTAAGTAGTGATATTATTTTAAGTACACGTAGTGAAAATAAAACATTATTTATATCAAGTAAATTGCAACCTTTATTTGTGAGTGCTAATGATAAATTAAGCGCTCATAAAATAATAGCAACCACACTAGATATTATTATTCCTAGGAATTTAATGCTTTATGTAAAAAGCGATATCGCTACGGTAAAAGCTTTAGGACAATTTACTATTATTGAAGTAGAACTAATTAATGGTAATTGTATACTTGATGAATTTAAAGGAGATGCAATTATTAATACTATTAGTGGTTATATAAAAGTAAACACTAATAATGCTAAAATTAGTGCATATACTAAAAACGGGATTATAACTACAAGTGTGTTAGATAATGGAGATTATTTGTTAAAACTGAATTCTATCAACGGAGACATAGCTGTAGTAAAAACAGAATAATATGATTATTTTCGCTCACTTATTATTAAGATAATATATGTCATTAAAAAAAGCATCTATCATTATTATTTTGGTTTTATTAGTAGACCAAGCTTCTAAAATTTATATTAAAACACATTTTCAATTAGGAGAAGATGTACGTGTTTTTAGTTGGTTTCAGATATTATTTGTCGAAAATGATGGTATGGCTTGGGGGGCAAAACTAAGTGATTTTACATCTTTTATTTCTGATAGAACTGCAAAAGTAATTTTAACTGTATTTAGATTGATTGCTATTATAGGGATAGGATATTGGTTACTTAAATCTGTTAAAAATAATGCTCCAAAAATTCTTGTTGTTGCGATCGCTTTAATTTTTTCTGGAGCTCTAGGGAATATAATAGATTCTGTATTTTATGGTGTTTTGTTTGACGACAGTTTTGGGCAAATAGCATCATTTTTACCAGAAGAGGGGGGTTATGACGGATTGTTATTTGGCAATGTTGTAGATATGTTGCATTTTCCGATGTGGAGTGGTGTATTTCCTGAATGGATGCCATTTTGGGGAGGAAAAGCATTTACTTTTTTTGAACCTGTATTTAATATAGCAGATATGGCTATTAGTACTGGTGTTGGAATGTTACTAGTATTTAATAGGAAAGCGTTTCCAAAAGAAAAGAAAATTGATGTTGAAACAATTTAAAATCTATATACCTTTTTTGGAGTTACACAATAATCCAAAGCCACATCATTAACTTGAATACCATCAATTTTAGATTCTGCTTCAAAAAAAGATAGCCCTATTTTAAGAGTTTTTGATTTACAGGAATTTAAAAAATTGTCATAAAATCCTTTCCCATAGCCAACACGATTTCCACTAATGTCAAAAGCGAGTAAAGGTATAAAAACAACTTCTATTTTATCATCATTAATTTCTATCCCATCCTTTGGTTCTGGAATACCCCAGCTATTTATTTTAATTATAGTGTTATCTGTTAAAAGATAGTTAGTAAGTGTATTGGTTTTAAAATTGCTTTTAGAAATCACTATGTTTTTATCTTTTCCAGAAAGAATGTTTAGAATATAATCGGTATTAATTTCTTTATGAGCTTCAATACTTAAGAAGATATGGTAAAACGAGAATTCCCAAATAGGAAGCTGCAATAATTGATTTGCAATTGATAAGCTTAAATCTTCAATGTTATCGTTATTGAAATCCTTTCGTAGGGCTTTATATTTATCTCGAAGTTTAGTTTTTATCATTAGCAATTTGGGTTGATATATGAAAAAGAGCATCTCCTTGATGTACTATTGGAGCTTCGTTTATATTAAAAATATACCCTGAATTTCCAGCTTTTACATAATAGTGAAATTTTCCGAAAGGATCTGTAATATGCCCAATCACTTCATTTTTTTCAACTAAAGTATTTAATTTTGCTGTAGCACGAAACATACCTGAATGTCTTGCACGAATCCAACGGCTTTCAGAAATAAACGTACACTCTTTTTTGGGCTTTGATATTTTAAATTTTGTGCTGAGCATTTCTAAATGATGTAATACACGTTTTGCCCCATTAACTCCTGTATTTGTAACGGTATCATCAAAATTAAAAGATTTACCACCTTCGAATAAAAGCATAGGAATCCCCAGTTTATAACACGTACTTCTAAATGATTTATTTAAGTTTTTAGAATATAATACAAATGGCGCTCCAAAAGTAGTGGCTAACTCCTTAAGTACAGGTTCTTCTTTTATAATTCTAATATGAGCTGCATTAAATCTATCGGCACTACCTGTATGATAATCTATAATTAAATCTACTTGAGGTATGATTTCGTTAATTAATTTATAAGCTACTTGACTAGCCAAAGAACCTTTTTTACTTCCAGGGAAGACACGATTTAAATCACGTCCATCAGGAAACTCTCGAGACATATTTAAAAACCCCAGCATATTAATTACTGGTATACAAATAATAGTTCCTTTTTTGGGTTTGTTAATTCCTTTAGCTATAATTTGTCTTACAATTTCGACACCATTTACTTCATCACCATGAATTCCTGCAGTAAATAGAACAATTGGCCCTGATTTTTTAGAACGCTCTATAATTACCGGAACGTCAACCATTGTTTGAGTGTGTAATTTGGCAACATTAAAGTTGATTTCACGACGTTCGCCAAGAGCAATCGTTTCTCCAAGTATATGAAGTATATCTGTTTTTGGGCTTGTCATTAATTTCTGTTTCTTTCTATAAATGTGATAATACTACGTGCTATATTTTTATCAGTAGCAGTTTCAATACCCTCTAATCCTGGTGTAGAATTTACTTCTAAAATTAATGGACCTCTTTCAGATTGCAGCATGTCTACACCACAAACAGGTAATTTTAGTGCTCTAGCTGCTTTTATGGCAAGTTTTAATTCAGACTCGCTTAATCGTACATAATCTGCTGTACCACCACGATGTAAGTTAGAACGAAACTCTCCTTCTCTAGCTTGCCGTTTCATTGCACCTACAACTTGTCCGTCAACAATTAAAGCTCTCAAATCAGAACCTTTAGCTTCATCAATATATTCTTGTACAACTACTCGAGCTTGTAATCCATTAAATGCTTCCAGAACAGATTCTGCAGCATTTTTAGTTTCTGCTAATACTACACCTAAACCTTGTGTGCCTTCTAATAACTTTATAATTACTGGAGTTCCACCTACTTGGGCAATAGCTTGCTCTACATCTCGAGAGTAATTTGTAAATACTGTTTTTGGCATACCAACCCCAGCTTTAGTTAATCGCTGTAAACTCCTTAGTTTATCACGCGACCTTATAATAGCTTCAGATGTAGCAATGGTAAATACATTCATCATTTCAAATTGTCTTACTACAGCACAGCCATAAAAGGTAACGGAAGCACCTATTCTTGGTATAATAGCATCAATATCGTTTAAGTAACGCCCTTTATAAAAAATGGTAGGCTTTTCTTTCTCAATAATTAAATCACATTTAAGCGGATCAATGACCTCAATATTATGGCCGCGATTTTCTCCTTCTTCGATGAGTCGTCTTGTAGAATATAAGTTCTCGTTACGAGAGAGAATAACAATGTTCATATCACTTAATAGAGAAAATTACTCTTGCAAGATACTAAAAAAGGGATACGATTTTTACAATACTAAGATTTAATCTACCTTTGGTTTAATGAACGAAACACCTTTAGATATTCAACTAAAAACCTTGCCAAATTCGCCAGGGGTATATCAGTATTTTGATGCAAATAATACTATTATTTATGTTGGAAAAGCAAAGAATTTAAAGAAACGTGTAAGCTCATATTTTACAAAAACACATGAAAATGGTAAAACTAGGGTTCTTGTAAAAAAAATAGCACTTATAAAGCACATTGTTGTTGACACTGAAACAGATGCATTGTTATTAGAGAATAACCTTATTAAAAAGTATCAACCACGATATAATGTATTACTTAAAGACGATAAGTCATACCCATGGATTTGTATTAAAAAAGAACGCTTTCCAAGAGTGTTTCAAACACGTCGATTTATTAAAGATGGTTCAGAGTATTTTGGCCCTTATACTAGTGTAAAAACTGTACATACGTTACTTGATTTAATTAGAGGGCTGTATGCATTACGGACATGTAATTATGATTTGTCTAATGAAAAAGTAACTTCTAAAAAATATAAGGTGTGTTTAGAATATCATTTGGGGAATTGTAAAGGAGCATGTGAGAATCTAGAAACAGAACAATCTTATGACGAAAATATAAAAGCTATAAAGGCTATTTTAAAAGGAAATTTTAAAGATTCTTTACTTCAGTTTAAAAATCAAATGAAATGGTTAGCCGAAGAAATGCGATTTGAAGAAGCTCAAAAAGTAAAAGAAAAAATAGAAATTTTAGAAAATTATCAAGCAAAATCTACCATTGTAAATCCTAAGATTAGTAATGTAGATGTATTTTCTATTGTTAGTGATGAAAGCTATGCTTACATAAATTTTTTACAATTATCGTATGGATCTATTATTCGTTCTCATACATTAGAGATTAGAAAAAAATTAGAAGAAACGGATAAGGAATTGCTTGAACTTGCAATAACTGAAATACGACAACGTTTCAATTCTAGATCCAAAGAAATTTATGTGCCATTTATAGTTAATTTAGGAGATAATTTAAAAATAACGATTCCTAAGCTAGGAGATAAAAAGCATATTTTAGGTTTATCTATTAGAAATGCAAAATACTATCGATTAGAGCGTTTAAAACAAGTAAAAATAACAGATCCAGATAGACATGTAAAACGTATTATGACTCAGATGAAATCTGATTTACGATTAAATGAAGAACCTAGACATATTGAGTGTTTTGATAACTCAAATATACAAGGAACTAATCCGGTAGCGGCATGTGTAGTTTTTAAGAATGGAAAACCCAGTAAAAAGGATTATCGCCATTTTAATATTAAAACTGTAGAAGGCCCCGATGATTTTGCGTCGATGGAAGAAGTTGTTTTTAGGCGTTATAAACGCTTGCTAGATGAAGAGAAATCATTACCACAATTAATTGTTATAGATGGAGGAAAAGGGCAACTATCATCAGCTTTAAAAAGCCTAGATGCTCTTAATTTAAGAGGGAAAATTGCAATTGTTGGAATTGCAAAACGTTTAGAAGAATTATTTTACCCAGAAGACCCAATTCCGTTATATTTGGATAAAAAAAGTGAAACTTTAAAAATTGTACAGCAGCTTCGTAACGAAGCACATCGTTTTGGGATAGAGCATCATCGTAATAGACGAAGTAAAAGTGCATTGAATACAGAGTTAGAAACGATTCCAGGAATTGGAGAAAAAACAATAGTAGATTTGTTGAAACATTTTAAATCTGTTAAACGCGTATCTTATGCAAAACTAGATGAGTTAGAAGATGTAGTAGGTTTTTCTAGAGCACAAAAAATATATAACTATTATAATAAAACTTAAATAGAATTCGGCTAACATATCAAATGAAAAAACTATTAATACTATTATCATTATGCTATACTTGCGTGTTATTTGCGCAAAAGCAAAGTAATGATGATATTAAGATAGGCTTAGTGTTAAGCGGAGGTGGAGCAAAAGGATTTGCACATATAGGAGTTTTAAAAGTAATTGATAGCTTAGGAATTAAAATTGATTATATCTCTGGGACAAGCATGGGAGCTGTTGTTGGGGCATTATATGCCTCTGGATATTCAGGAAAACAGTTAGACTCTATTTTTTCAAGACTTACATTTAATGAGGTTGTAAATGATGAAGTACCTAGAGCTTCAAAAACATTTTATGAGCGAGATAATTCTGAGAGGCATGCAATTACACTTCCATTTGATAAGTTTAAAATACAACTACCTAGTGGTATTTCTAAAGGACAAAATATATTTGATTTATTTACCAAATTAACTTTTCACGTTAACGAAATTAATGATTATGAGAAATTGCCAATTCCATTTTTTTGTATTGCAACTAATGTAGAGACAGGAGTACAAGTAATTTTGGATAAAGGTATTTTGGCAGAATCAATTTCTGCGAGTAGTGCATTTCCATCCCTCTATCAGCCAATTATTATTGATGATATGGTGCTTATTGATGGAGGTGTTGCAAATAATTACCCTATAGAAGAGCTTAAAGCTAAAGGAATGGATGTAATTATTGGTATAGATGTGCAAGATGACTTAGCGAATAGAAATGATTTAAAAACTGGCCCAGATATTTTATTACAAATTAATAATTATAGAACGACCAGTGCTATGAAAAAAAAATCTAAACTCACAGATATTTATATCAGACCTGATATTACAGATTTTACAGTTGTATCTTTTGGAGATGGAAAAGAAATTATTGAGAAAGGAAGGTTAGCTGCAAACAAATCAATCGAACAATTAAAAAACTTACAGAAAACAAATCATAATTATATACCACCAACTTACATTAAACACCCAGATAGTATTAAAATAAATAACATTACTATAGCTGGTAATAAAAACTATACGCGTTCTTATATTTTAGGAAAACTCAAAATTAAATCAGGAGAAAAAATAAGTTACAATGATTTTGAAAAAGGAGTAAGTAATATTGTTGCTACAGATAATTTTGAAAGTTTTTTATACGATTTTAAACCTGATGGAAATGGCTTTAAGCTTAATATAAAATTAAGGGAAAGTAAGTTTACCACGTTTTTAAAATTAGGGGCCCATTTTGATGATTTATATAAAAGCGGAGCTCTGGTAAATGTTACTAAAAATAGATTGTTATTTAATAATGATGTAGCTACCTTAGATCTTGTTTTTGGAGATAATTTAAGG
The DNA here is from genome assembly GCA_003443635.1 of Flavobacteriaceae bacterium. Taxonomy (NCBI): domain Bacteria; kingdom Pseudomonadati; phylum Bacteroidota; class Flavobacteriia; order Flavobacteriales; family Flavobacteriaceae; species Flavobacteriaceae bacterium. The sequence continues at coordinate 599,666 of CP031964.1, forward strand.
TATGATTTTGAATATTATATTGATAAAGGGTTTTATTGGAGCATTGGTTTAAAATCTAGGTATAATGAGTTTGATAAGGGCGTAAATATCGATTTGTTTTCTGATAACATTCTTGCTCCAGGAATAAATCAATTAAATATAGATTTAAGTGATCAAACCAATCAAATATACTTGCAAACATTATTTAGAAAAGATTTTTCCTTAAAATTAGGAGCTGAGCATAAACGATTAAAAATCACATCTGAAACTTTTTTAAATAATCCAGATCCAAATATTACTGAAACGACTTTTGAAAATAGCGATTTTGTGAGTGTTTTTGGGAATTTAAAATTTGATACTTTAGATGATAAATTCTTTCCTAAAGAAGGTTTTTTATTTGATGGCGATTTTCATTTGTATTTGGCATCTTCAGATTTCAATAACAATTTTTCACAATTTTCTATTGCAAAAGCTAATATTGCTTATGTAAAGAGTTTTGGCAGTAAATTAGCAGTAACAGTAGGTTCTGAAGGTGGTTTTAGAGTTGGAGAAGACTCTAACAGATCGTTAAGTTTTATATTAGGAGGCTATGGTAATAACTTCATTAATAATTTCACATCATTTTATGGTTATGATTTTCTGTCTTTAAATGGTAATAGCTTTGTAAAGGGACTTATTAATATCGACTATGAAATCTTTAATAAACATCATGTAAATGTTGCTGCTAATTATGCTAATGTAGAAGATGATCTTTTTAGTACTGGAGAGTGGTTTTCTGTGCCGGATTTTAGTGGTTATGCCTTAGGCTATGGTATTGAAACTCTTATTGGTCCAGTAGAATTTAAATTTACATGGTCTCCAGAGACTAAGCGAAGCGAATTGTTTTTTGCTGTAGGGTATTGGTTTTAAAAAACATCAATTTAAATAAATCGAAATTTTTCACGATATTTGTATTAAATGAATCTTATGAAACCATTTTGGTCAGATTTATTAATATACCTTCATTATCTTATCAAGAGAAATCCTGAATAAGCAGGCATTTTTATGTTTTTTTAAAACAGTTAAACAATAATCGATTTAATTAATCAACGTTTAAACAGTAAAAACTAAAACACAATGCCATTTTATCATAAATTAGGAGAAATTCCACATAAACGACATACTCAGTTTAAAAAACCAGACGGTAGCTTGTATTCAGAACAAGTATTTGGTACTATAGGTTTTGATGGGATGTCAACCATAAGCTACCATGAGCAACGCCCAACGCAAGTAAAATCTATAAATAAACAATATACTGTTGCTCCAAAAATTGCAAACGAAAATAATATACAATCGTATCGTTTTCATGGATTTCAGGTGTCACCAAAAAATGATTATTTAGAAAGTAGAACCATAGTACTCACTAACAGTGATTGCCATATTATTTTGGCAGCGCCAAAAGCATCCACTAAAGATTATTTTTATAAGAATACAGATGCAGACGAGTTAATTTTTGTTCATCGCGGTACAGGTAAGTTGAGAACACATTTAGGGAATCTTGATTTTAAATATGGAGATTATCTATTGATACCAAGAGGTGTTATTTATAAAATTGATTTCGATACAGAAGATAATCGACTTTTTATTGTAGAGTCTCAACGCCCTATATATACACCTAAACGTTATCGCAATTGGTTTGGACAGCTTATGGAAAATTCTCCATTTTGCGAGCGAGATATTCGCCGTCCTTATGAATTAGAAACTCATAATAAAACAGGAGATTTTTTAATAAAAGTTAAAAAGAAAGATGAGATCATTGATATGGTTTATGCGACGCATCCGTTTGATGTAATAGGATATGATGGATATAATTATCCATATGCATTCTCTATTCATGATTTTGAGCCTATTACTGGTCGCATACATCAACCACCACCAGTGCATCAAACTTTTGAAACAGATGCTTTTGTAGTATGTAGTTTTGTGCCTCGTTTGTATGATTATCACCCACTAAGTATTCCAGCACCTTATAATCACAGTAATATTGATAGTGATGAGGTAATTTACTATGTGGATGGAGACTTTATGAGTCGCAACGATATTGATGCTGGACATATATCTTTACATCCAGCTGGCATACCACATGGTCCACACCCTGGAACAACAGAAAAAAGTATAGGACAAACTAAAACTGAAGAATTAGCAGTTATGGTTGATACATTTAAACCACTTATGGTAACAGAAGCCGCTATGCAAATAGCAGATGATGATTACTATAAATCTTGGGTAGAACACTAAAAAATAATTAAAAGTTATTTTCCGCTTTCATCCCCTCTCTTTTATTATAATTCAGAGAAAGTAGAAATATAAAACTTTAACAAATGCCTTAATCAAGGCTAAAAACAAAATACAATGAGCAAAAATATAGAATCAGTAAACTACGGTTTAGAAAAAATATTTGAAGGAGCAGAAGATTTCCTTCCACTTTTAGGAACAGATTATGTCGAGTTTTATGTCGGTAATGCCAAACAAGCAGCGCATTTTTACAAAACAGCATTCGGTTTTCAATCTTTGGCCTATTCAGGTTTAGAGACAGGAATAAAAGACAGAGCGAGCTATGTCTTAAAACAAGATAAGATTAGATTAGTACTAACTACACCATTAACAAGTAAATCACCTATAAACGATCATATTGTAAAACATGGAGATGGAGTAAAAGTTGTTGCACTTTGGGTAGAAGATGCCAGAAAAGCATATGAAGAAACTACTAAGCGAGGTGCCAAATCATATCTAGAACCAGTTGTAGAAAAGGATGAACAAGGAGAGGTCGTAAAAGCAGGTATTTATACTTACGGAGAAACGGTACATATGTTCATTGAACGTAAAAACTATAATGGAATCTTTTTACCAGGATATCAAAAATGGGAATCTGATTATAATCCAGAACCTGTAGGACTAAAGTATATAGATCATATGGTAGGTAATGTAGGTTGGGGAGAGATGAATCAATGGGTAAATTGGTACGAAAAAGTAATGGGCTTTGTTAATTTTCTATCTTTTGATGACAAGCAAATCCATACAGAATACTCTGCATTGATGAGTAAAGTAATGAGTAATGGTAATGGGCGAATTAAATTTCCTATAAATGAGCCTGCAGAAGCAGCTAAACGTTCTCAAATAGAAGAATATTTAGATTTTTATGAAGGCCCAGGTGTTCAGCATTTAGCAGTTGCTACAGATGATATTATAAAAACAGTAGCTCAACTTAAAGCAAGAGGGGTTGAATTTTTGCCACCGCCACCACAAGATTATTATGATAGTATTCCCGGACGTTTAGGAGCACACAAAGATATGATGAAAGAAGATATTAAAGAGCTTCAAAAGCTATCCATTTTAGTTGACGCAGATGAAGAAGGTTATTTGTTGCAAATTTTCACAAAACCTGTAGAAGATCGACCAACTTTATTTTTTGAAATCATCCAACGTATGGGAGCAAAAGGATTTGGAGCAGGTAATTTTAAAGCACTGTTTGAATCTATAGAGAGAGAACAGGCCAAAAGAGGAACTCTTTAATAAAGTTTAATAGGTTAACATAAAAACAACAGTTTTTACCTTCGATAAGTTTATGGTATTTAATACTTTTGGAATAGTAATTGCGTTTTATAAAATTATATTACTAATACAATGAGAAAAATACTATTTATAATAACATTGCTTTTTGCATCTCAATTTCTGGTAGCCCAAAAACAAGAGCAGAGTGCGTTTAAAACTGGCGAATGGTTTAAGTTTAAAATGAGTTATAGCGGGTTCTTAAAAGCAGGAAATGCTACTTTAGAAGTCAAGGATTATGTATTGGATGGAAAACCAGTATATCATATAGTTGGTAACGGGTGGACAACAGGAGCAGTAAGCTGGTTTTTTAAAGTAGAAGATTTATACGAAAGCTATTTTGATAAAGATTCAGGTTTGCCATATAAATTTATTCGAAAAATAAATGAAGGAGGGCATACAAAAGATATTGTAATAGACTTTGATCAAGAAAAACAGAAAGCTTATGTAAACAATCTTAAGTATCAAAAAAAGACTGTTGAAGATACGAAACCTAATGTACAAGATATGGTTTCTGCATTTTATTATTTAAGAAATAATTATAATACCGAAAATATTAGAATAGGAGATGAAGTATCTCTTAATATGTTTTTTGATTCTGAAAATTATAATTTTAAGCTTCGGTTTTTAGGAAGAGAAACCTTGAGAACAAAGTTTGGGAAAGTAAAATGCTTAATGTTTAGACCTTTAGTATTGGCAGGGCGTGTATTTAAAGAAGAAGAAAGCTTAACTCTTTGGGTGAGTGCAGATAATAATAAGATACCTTTACGATTAAAAGCAGATTTAGCAGTAGGCTCTCTAAGAGCAGATTTAGCAGAATTCAAAGGACTTAAACATCCGTTTGAAATACAATTTGATTAAATACAATATGTCGAACCAACAAAACTTTGATTCTATTCTTAACGCACTTGATGATAAGTATGATAAGATTAATCAAGATACCGAAACACACTTAGAAGGACTATTACATAGTAATCCTATTAATTACTGGGATTATATACATACCGATGCTTTGTTAAGCCTTCAAATACAACGTACAACATTGCCTGACGAAATGGTGTTTATTATGTACCATCAAGTCAATGAGCTATTGTTTAAAATGATTCTTTGGGAAATTGATCAGATAGCTACAAAAGAATTAGTTGATGCAGCGTTCTTTTCAACAAAACTAATGCGAATTAGCCGTTATTTTGATATGCTAACGTCATCTTTCAACATTATGAAAGATGGGATGGATGTAGAGCAGTATAATAAATTTAGAAAAACATTAACGCCAGCTAGTGGTTTTCAAAGCGCACAATATCGAAAGATTGAATTCGCATCAACAGAACTCATTAATTTAATTGACAATCGCTTTAGAGAAACCATAGACAGAAATACACCTTACGAACACGCTTTTGACCATTTATATTGGCAAGCAGCAGGTAAAGATTATAAAACTGGAGAAAAAAGTTATTTATTAATGGCTTTTGAAGAGAAATACAAAGAGGAATTTATTAGATTTACGAAATTTTATAATACTCATAACCTTTGGACAAAGTTTAAAACCTTACCAAAAGAAGTTAGAGAAGATAAAACTTTAGTAACGGCGATGCGTCATTACGACCATACAGTTAACATAAAATGGGTAATGGCACATTATAATACTGCTAATCATTATTTAAATATTGGCGGTAAAACAGCTGAAGCTACAGGGGGTAGTGAATGGGTGAAGTATATGCATCCAAAATATCAAAAAAGAATATTTTTTCCAGACTTATGGACAGAACAAGAATTACAACATTGGGGAGAAAATTTATAATAACTTTATTAGTTATAATAACTTTTGCTAGTTGCGGAAAAGAATCACAAGTTGAAGAAGTGATTGATGAAGTAGCAATTGTTGAACCCCCAAAAGATATTTATGAATTTGGCTTTAATTTAAATGACTATACAGTAGTTAGAGATACTGTAAAAAGAGGAGATACCTTTGGAGTTATAATGGAACGTAACAGAATTGGTTATCCAAAAATCTACAACATAGTTGAAAAAGCAAAAGACAGTTTCGATATTCGTAAACTTCAAGTAGGAAAGCCCTATACCTTGTTATGTTCAAAAGATTCATTGCAAGAACCGCAGAGCTTTATTTATCAAAAAAATAAGGAAGAATATGTAGTAATAAACTTTAAAGATTCTATCCATGCGTATAACGAGCGAAAACCAATTAAGTATGTCGAAAAAACAGCGTCAGGTATTATTGCAAAAGGCGATGGGATTTCAATAACATTAGGTAAATTAGGATTAAGCCAAGTGTTAACCAATAAAATGGCGGATAATATTTATGCTTGGACCATAGATTTTAATCGTTTACAACCAGGTGACCGTTTTAAAGTGATTTATATAGATAAATATATAAACGATAGTGTTTACGCAGGTGTTCATGATGTTAAAGCTGCGTATTTTGAACATAATAAAGAGTCATTTTACGCTTTTGGTTTTGAAGCTGATACTATTACAGGAATTGTTGATTATTTTGACGAAGATGCAAAAAACTTAAGACGTGCATTTTTAAAAGCACCTCTTAAATTTAGTCGTATCTCTTCTCGATATAACTTAAGAAGGCGTATAGCACATTACGGATATCGTGTTAAAGCACATAGAGGCACTGACTTTGCTGCACCAAATGGCACACCAATTCTAGCAACAGCTAACGGAAGAGTTACTAAATCTAGTTATACAAGAGGAAATGGTAAATATGTTAAAATTAGGCATAATGCCACTTATGAAACACAGTACCTTCATATGTCTAGAAGAGCTGCTAAAGTTGGACAATTTGTAAAGCAAGGTGATGTAATTGGTTATGTAGGAAATACAGGGAGTTCAGCAGGAAATCATGTGTGTTACCGTTTTTGGAAAAATGGCAGGCAAGTCGATCCATTTAAAGAAGAATTACCAGAAGCAGAACCTATTGCAGAAGATTTAAAACTCAAATACCTAGAATTCATTAAGCCTATAAAAGAGCAATTAGATAATGTTAAATTTAAAGACGTTACTGAAAACGATATATTAGAGCAACAACTAAATGAGAACTTAATTACGAAAATAGACAATTAAGTTATGAGCCTTCCCAAAATAAATCCAACCCAAACCAAGGCTTGGAAAAAACTTCAAGAACACTACTCTTCTGTAAAAGATGTTCATATGAAAGATTTATTTGCTCAGGATACTGAAAGAGCAAATAAATTCACAATACAGTGGGAAGATTTTTATGTAGATGTTTCAAAAAACAGAATTACCGATGAGACACTTCAATATTTATTAGGATTAATTGAAGAAGTCAAACTCAAAGATGCAATTGAGAGTTACTTTTCTGGTGCAAAAATTAATGAAACTGAAGATAGAGCAGTTTTACATACCGCACTTAGAGCCCCTAAAATTTCTAAAGTATATGTAGATGGTGCAAATATAATTCCTGAAATATCTGCTGTAAAAGAGAAAGTAAAAACTTTTTCTGAAGAGATTATAAATGGAGAGAGAAAAGGATATACAGGGAAACCATTTAAAACCATAGTTAATATTGGTGTTGGAGGCTCAGATCTAGGACCGGCAATGGTAGTTGATGCACTTCAGTATTATAAAAATCATCTAACAACATATTTTGTAAGTAATGTAGATGGAGATCACGTTAGTGAAATAATTCAGAAACTGGACCCGGAAACCACGCTTTTTATAGTTGTTTCTAAATCGTTTACAACTCAAGAAACTCTATCTAATGCTAATACCCTGCGAAGTTGGTTTTTAAAATTAACAAATGCTGATGCTATTGCAAAACACTTTGTAGCAGTCTCAACTAATATTGAAAAAGTAAAGGCGTTTGGAATAAACGAAAATGCCATTTTCCCAATGTGGGACTGGGTGGGAGGGCGTTTTTCGCTCTGGAGTGCAGTAGGATTATCTATTAGTTTATCGGTTGGATATGATCATTTCGAGAGTTTATTAGAAGGAGCTCATAAAATGGATATACATTTTAAAGAAACCCCTTTTAGTAATAATATACCAGTTATATTAGGGCTTTTAGGAGTTTGGTATAACAATTTTTTTAATGCAGAAAGTGAAGTTGTAATACCCTATTCTCAATACTTAAATCAGTTTGTAACCTATTTGCAACAAACTTCGATGGAGAGTAATGGTAAGCGTATGGATAGAAATGGAAATCTAATAGATTATCAAACAGGAGCTTTAATGTGGGGAGAAACAGGAACAAATTCTCAACATGCATTTTTTCAATTAATACATCAAGGGACAAAATTAGTGCCAGCAGATTTTATTGGATTTGCTAAATCACTTCATAATAATCAAGAACATCAAAATAAATTAATTTCAAATTTTTTAGCTCAGACAGAAGCTTTATTAAATGGAAAAACAGAAGCTGAGGTTTTAACAGAGTTGGAATTAAGAGATGTCTCAAAACTAGATATTAAGAAACTACTTCCTTTTAAAGTTTTTGAAGGAAACAAACCAACAAATACTATATTTATTAAAAAACTAACCCCAGAAAGTTTAGGAAAATTAATCGCTTTATATGAGCACAAAATTTTTGTGCAAGGAGTTATTTGGAATATCTTTAGTTTTGATCAGTTTGGTGTTGAACTTGGAAAGCAACTAGCTTGTAATATTCTTCAAGAATTTGAAGATGTACCTTCAGCAAAACCTCATAATACTTCTACTTTAAACAGTATTAAACACTTTAAAGATTTCTCTTAAGCATAGAGAATGATCTTACTATTAATATTGAATTAATTAGTACATTTGTTTTACTAAAACTAAACACTATAAGCTTATGGAAATTGTAAAAAACCTACATTCATACTGGGCGTACCTTGTTCTTTTAATATTAGTTATTACTGCTGTAAATAGCTTAATAAAAGTATCTGGCGGAAAAGAATACGGGGCTAAAGATTTTCGATTAGCATTGTTTACACTAATAGTTACACACATACAACTCTTAATTGCACTTATACTATATGTTACATCACCATTGTTAAGTGCTTTTGGAGAACTTGGAATGGGTGGAGTAATGAAAAACTCTGCAATACGCCTTTTATTAATAGAACACCCGCTAATTAATATAATAGCGATCGCATTAATTACGATAGGTTACTCTAAACATAAAAAGAAATTAACTTCGGCAAGTAAGTTTAAAATGATAGCTATATTTTATACAATAGCATTACTCTTGTTTTTATCAAGAATACCTTGGACCAACTGGTTTAATTAATATAAAAAAGCAACTCAATTGAGTTGCTTTTTTAGTTTTTAACTTCTTTTATTAAATAAATATAAACAGGAAAGTGATCACTATATCCATTAGTAAAACTACCATCTGCAAAGCTTCGAAAAGGATAACCTTTAAAACGTCCTTTTGAGTTAATTAAATAATTTGCATTAAAAATTCCAGCTCTATAATACCTGAATGATGAATAATCTTTTTCGAGTAAAGGTTTTGTGATCATTATCTGATCAAATAAACTCCAACTGTCTCGAAATGCATTAGATCCAATTCCTTTTTTTGAAAACCTCTCCATTGGATTATAGATGCCTTTAAAAGGAACATTCTTTTTGTCAGATTTAGTTTTTAAAATGTCTTTGACGCTTGTATTAGTTGGATTGTCATTTAAATCACCCATGATAAAAATTTTAGCATAAGGATTTATAGATTGAAGAGAGTCAATAATTCTTTTATTGAGTTTTGCTGCAGCTATTCGTTTCGGTTTGCTTCTTTCCTCTCCCCCTCGTCGAGATGGCCAATGATTAATAAGTATATGTATTAACTCGTTTTCTAGCTTACCAGAAACAAGTAATTGATCTCTCGTATAGATTCGGTTTTTAGTATTTTCTTCATAGATTTTTAATTCGTATTTACTTATATGTGTTGGAGTGAATAATAGCTTTTGGTAAAGTAAAGCAACGTCTATGCCTCTTATATCTGGTGAATCAAAATGAACAATTCCATAATTTTTTTTAATCAAATAAAAATTATTCGCTAAATCTTCTAAAACAATTCGGTTTTCAATTTCTGCTAAACCAATAATTACAGGGCTATTTTTAGAAATATTGCTTCCAATTTCAGAGATAACACGAGATATATTATTAATTTTTTTTGAATATACATTAGCTCGATTGTTTTTTAATTCCATTATAGGGCTAGATTCATCAAACTTAAGTGGATCGTTTATGGTGTCAAATAAATTTTCAACATTATAAAAAGCAATAGTATGTACTCTAAACTTTTTATTGTTTTGAGTGTTTGCAATAGAAATATTTAAAAATAAAAGAATGAATATTAAGGTTAAATATCTCATATAGTGTGTAATAAAATTCATTAAATTTTACATAAAAGTAGGAATTATTCTATAAAT